>CALBMD010000430.1 GCA_937896265.1 uncultured Pseudomonadota bacterium | reverse complement strand
ATGGGCAGACTCTTACCTCTTTTGAAAATTCAGAGTTTATTTATACACCTGAAGCTTGCAAATAAACTCAAGCACAATTGGGTTTAAAACAAGATGCGCTAGCCCTGCTAACCCAGTGGGCTCGGGTGTTCTGGAGGCACAACAGCCTCCAGATAGTTTATTGCATTTTTAGAGCTAAAATCGCGTAACTACTAAATGACGATTCACCCCTTGCCCAATCGAGTGCGAGCTAAAACCAAGCTGTTCAACCAAAATGTGTTGCAGATGCCTATAAAATGGAGCGCAGTGCTGTAATTCTATATCAACGGTGACGCTTGTATGCGCGAGTGCTGCGCAGGCGTCACGCGCCTGGGTTATGTAGTTATCTGTGTCTTGATCCCACTCTACGACTTGGTTGATCGCTACCCTGTGAATTGAAACATGGCTACCATCGCTCTTAGACAGGAAAGCAAAGAGTTTATCAGCATTAAAAACCTGCTTTATTAGCTGACTTTGCATAGTTTGAATTTCGGCTGAACGGCCTTTGAGATCGGCCATGTCTTGATCACCATTCGCAAGATTCTCACACGCATTGGCGGCTTCATTAAGGGCCTCGAAAGCCTCGGTGGTTGTTAAGCCGCTGTCATCGGTAATGGTCTTGATTGCTTCGCGAATATAGGGCAAATGTGCCGACAACGTCAGTTGTTGTAACTGGGGCAACAAATTATCATCATCTTCTGATAGACAATAGTCCCAATCATCATTATCAAGCTTCGAAGCCGCAAATATCGGATTCATTGCGCTAAAAAGCAATGAAGCAAAAAGGAAAGTAAGAGAAAAATTTCGACATATCATGATGAACTCCTTAAATCATTTTTATTCATCTAAAAAATTTGGCTCGGTAAGCAACCAAGGCCATACTCTGCTTAAGTCAGAGGTTAGTTGCTTACCAGCCAGATATTAGGCAATTACTGCTTGCCTGAAAACTTAGTCAAGTTGTAGCTCGTTATTAAACCAGTAATCGGATCACGGACCTCTTCGTACTCAAATACTTCGAGGTAGCCGTTTTGTGCATGATCAGCATAGTCGCGAATCACCTTTTCACGATCTCCAAAATAGGTGTGGGCAACACCCTCTTCTTCGAAACCATGGCCAAGGGTGACAAATACGGCATCACCCATTTCAATAGTGTGATCCTTAGAAAGAATGAGGTTATAAACTTCGGTCTCTTTCTGAGTGGCTTCTTCAACATTTGCTGGGAAGAGCCATTGGCGTGGTGCATTTTGATAGAAGAATGGATGCCATGAGGTTGCGGCACCACTACCAATTTTGCGCACGAGGAAATCACCGTGGTATTTAACGATGGTCTCGATGATAGCTCCGCCTTTAACGACGTCTCCTGGCGCGAGATCCTTCATACTTTTCACGCCATTTTCCATAGCGACTAGTGAATCACCGGAGAAGCAACCGGTGTCTTTGCTAATCATGTTCTGCATTGACACTTGTGGCGCAACATAAGTTGCTCGATTCGCTCCCTGTGGCAGGATAGACGGCCTAGGCGGTGGAAGACGATTTTCGTCTTTAAAAATAGCCTCACCTGCATTTACTAACTCTTCGAGCTGGCTTCCACCATAGATGGTCATCGCACGGTCAAAGAAGTTCATCTTCCACTGCCGTTGATGAGCCGAAAGAATGGAGTGGATATGTGAAACGCCCCAAGTGTTCCAGTTATCGAGAGCTTTTTCAACTTGGCCCATATTTTTATCATCATGTCTTAGATCGTCAATAAAACGTTCATCGCGAGAGGTTTCTATATATCTATTGATCATTTTTATGACGCCTAAACGCTCACTTGGCTTTGTTATCGAAGACAGAATACTGATGAAGGCTAAGCGGTCACGGTCAATTTGCTCGACGTCCGCATCGGTTGTGACTCCAAAAGACTTGTCAACTAAGATATCGCGACTTTGTCCCACCAATACTTGGCCAACAAATTTGTCATTAAATCGACAATTATTCATTGCAACGTTTAGAAGGTTTGAAACCAAGTGAATAAACACCGTCCCAACCATCGTTCCGTCGGAGATAAAAGAAAAACCACCATTGCCAGGTAGAGCGATGTCTTTGGCCAATAGCTCGGTCGTTGCTTCTGATAGAGCATTGCCGATACCGATAACATGGACAGAAATCGGCAGCGCGCGAGGATCTTTAACTGGTGGCATGATACCACTCACCGCCCCTTGAAAGCCTCTAATTGGGTTATTAGTATTCGGTTCACCATCGGTTAAGACGATGACGTTAGCATTAAAATTGGGAAAGGCGAGCAGTGACTCTTTGGCCTTTTCTACCCCAAGTTGAATTCCGCCCCATAGGTTGGTCAAGCCATCAGCGCGAATGGCATTAACTGCTGCGTGGGCTGCTTTCTTGCCTTTGGCATCCATAAGAGTTGAGTTAAAAACCAGTTTAACGTCCCCAGAGAAGGTAATAATGCTAAGAGCATCTGTAGGTCGCATAAGTTCTATGGCAGTGTTCATGCCATGCTTTAATAAGTCGAGCCGAGAAAAAAGAGCTTCTGTTGATTCAA
>CALBMD010000429.1 GCA_937896265.1 uncultured Pseudomonadota bacterium | reverse complement strand
GGAGTTCACTCTCCACCCTAGGCCTGTACGAGCGTTAGCGAGTTCCTAATTGACTGGTAAACTTCAAAAAATTTCACCCCTTCTCTTACAGAGAAGTTGAAAGTTTGAGAACCCTAGCTTTCCAATCGGCAACCATTTGATCAATTTCCTCAAAGGATTGGCGAACAATGAGGGTATCACCATTGACAAAATTGATGAGGGTATCTGGTACTTTTTCAATATATTTAATGGCTTCAATAGGGACTATAATAGGTGTATCGTCAAGTTTACTCAGAAGCAGCATTGGTTTGCCTTCTTTTTTTAAGTTCTTGTTTACATTGCTAATTGCTAAAACGATTGTCATAATGATGATACTTTTAAGAAATTGGAGGGTCAAATATTTTGCAGCAAATTACATATAAAGCTAGTGAATTACGCCAAAAAATAGAGCAGCTTCGGGGGTATCTTTGACTTTGAAGGCAAGACTCTAAAGCTTATAACGTTAAATGAAGCGATTGAAGGTAACCCTGATTTTTGGAACCAACCAGACACTTCGAAAAATATTTTAAAAGAAAAAAAGCAAATTGAAGACATATTTGAACGTGTTGGCAAGTTAAACAACCTCGTTGGTGATTTTGAAGCAGCTTTGGAGTTGGCTCAAGAAGGTCCAGAGTTTTTAGCAGAAGCTTTGCAGTTAGAAAAAGCTTTGGTTGAAGAGATTGAAGAACTTAATATTGCAAGTCTCTTATCTCGGGCTTTAGATGATGCTTCTGCTCTTTTGACAATAAATGCTGGAGCTGGAGGTACAGAATCTTGCGACTGGGCTTCTATGCTTCTGCGCATGTACTTACGTTTTGCAGAGCATAAAAGTTGGGCTGTTGAGATTCATGATATGCAAGAAGGGGAAGAGGCTGGCATAAAAAGTGCAACTATTGAGATTTCTGGAGCCTTTGCTTATGGATTACTTAAAGGGGAGTCAGGTGTCCACCGACTTGTCCGGATCAGCCCTTTTGATTCAAATGCTAGGCGTCATACTAGCTTTGCCTCAGTCTTTTTAAGCCCTTTGATCGATGAAGAAATTGAGATCACTATTAATCCGAGCGATCTTCGTATTGATACCTACAGAGCTTCTGGAGCTGGTGGACAGCATGTCAACAGAACAGACTCAGCGGTGCGTATTACGCATATTCCAACGGGCGTAGTGGTTCAGTGTCAAAGCCAACGAAGTCAGCATCAAAACAAAGATAAGGCGATGAAGCTGTTGCAGTCGAAGCTGTACGAAAAAGAAGAGGAAGAAAGACGCAGACAGCGTCAATCTGTTGAAGATGAAAAATCTAAAATTGACTTTGGCAGCCAAATCCGCTCCTATGTTTTACATCCTTATAAGCTAGTGAAAGATCACCGAACTAACCATGAAGATTTTGCTCCTCATCAGGTATTAGATGGCAATATAAGCCCATTCATTAATACCTACCTGCAGCAAAACGCCTCTAAAACATAGCAAATCTGCGGCTTCCCTTCGGGCTCGTTTTCCGCTTTTTGACTTTCATTGCTGATACTTCTATTCTTGATACAGGATGCCAGCAACTTTCTAATGAGTTTGGCAAGAAAGGTAGGCAAGCGTGGACGCAGGGGAATTATTTCGAATCGTCAGCAAAGATGGTTTTCAAAAAGGACATGAGCAGCTTGTTTGGTCCGGGTCGTTTCATGATTATCTCAACATTTTAATTGAGTCACCGCAGGTAGCAAGAACTGCGTTTCAACGGCTCTATGACATGATCGCTTCCTATGGCTTTGAAACCTATACTGAATATAAGAAAAAGATAACGCATTGGAAGTTTTTTGATGACCCATATAACAACGGTAAAGATGCTGTTTTTGGCTTAGATGTTCATCTGATGAAGCTTGTTAATGTTATCAAAGCCGGGGCTTATCAATATGGTCCAGAAAAGCGAGTTATTTTGCTCCATGGCCCTGTTGGTTCAGCTAAATCCACCATCGTTCGCTTGCTTAAAAAAGGCTTAGAGCGCTATTCTAAAACCAAAGAAGGGGTTTTGTATACCTACACTTGGAAAAATTTAAAGGAAATTCTTGCTATGGAGGATAGTCTTCCTTGTCCAATGCATGAAGATCCTCTACATCTAGTTCCAGAGGAGCGAAGAGCCCCCTTTCTTGAAATGTTTAATCGCAATCAAGAGCGAACAAAGCATGTTTATATCGAAGGTGATTTATGCCCACCTTGCCGCTATATTTTCAAGAATCTTCTTGATCATTATAAAGGCGATTGGGAGAAGATTGTTGCCAATCACGTGCAAGTAAAGCGTCTTCTTATTTCGGAAAAAGATCGCGTGGGGATTGGTACTTTTCAGCCAAAAGATGAAAAAAATCAGGACTCAACCGAACTTTCAGGCGATATTAACTATCGTAAGATAGCTATCTACGGTACAGATTCTGATCCTCGTGCCTTTAACTTTGACGGCGAATTCAATATTGCTAACCGAGGGTTGATAGAGTTTGTAGAGGTTCTCAAGCTAGATGTCGCTTTTCTTTATGATCTATTGACAGCAAGTCAGGAACATAAGGTAAAGCCAAAGAAATTTGCTCAAACTGATATTGACCAGGTGATCATCGGCCATACCAATGAGCCTGAATACCGCAAGTTGCAAAATAATGAATTCATGGAAGCTCTTCGCGACCGAACAGTAAAAATTGATATCCCTTATATTACTAAGCTTTCTCATGAAGTGAAGATCTATCAGAAAGATTTCAATGCGAAGACAGTGCCAAGTATTCATATAGCACCTCATACTCTTGAAAAAGCTTCCATGTGGGCAATTTTGACTCGCTTAGAAGAGCCGAAAAAAGCCAACCTAACACTGTTGCAAAAACTGAAATTATATAACGGCAAGACATCGCAGCATTTTACTGAAGATAGTATTAAGGAATTGCGGAAAGAAGCGCAAAAAGAGGGCCTTGAGGGCATCAGTCCTCGCTATATTCAAGATAAAATATCTAATGCGTTAATTATCGATCGTGGTGCAGGCTGCATCAATCCGTTTATTGTTCTAAACGAGCTTGGTAGCGGATTAAAGGCGCACTCGCTTATCAACAATGAAGAAACACGAAAGCACTACGAAGAGCTTTTAGCAGAAGTAAAACATGACTATGAGGATACGGTAAAACACGAAGTACAACGAGCTATTTCTGCTGATGAAAGTGCTATTGAAAAACTTTGCGGCAACTATATTGATAATATCAAAGCGTATGTACAGAAAGAAAAAATTAAAAATAAATATACTGGATCAGATGAAGAGCCAGATGAAAGGCTCATGCGATCCATTGAGGAAAAAATTGATATTGCTGAGAGCCGCAAAGATGATTTTAGAAGAGAGATTATGAATTATATTGGAGCGCTAGCCTTAGATGGTAAGTCATTTGATTATCGGACGAATGAACGTCTTCATAAAGCTTTAGAACTGAAGCTTTTTGAAGATCAAAAAGATACGATTAAGCTTACAACATTAGTCTCTACGGTTGTTGATAAAGAAACGCAAGCAAAAATTGATGTTGTAAAAAACCGATTGATCAAAAACTATGGCTACTGTGAGATATGTGCAACAGATGCATTGAGCTTTGTTGCCAGTATTTTTGCAAGAGGCGACGCCGGAAAAGATAGCGGCAAAAACTAGCATTTGGCGTACCTGGAGCTCTTTTGCTATGAAAATGGAATCTGATCTTAATCGCTTTCATAAGATAGTGCGTGGGAAAATTAAAAAAGAGCTTAGGCGCTTTATTTCCAATGGCGATCTGATAGGAAAGCAGGGGAAAAAGCTCGTTACTATTCCCTTGCCTCGTATTGATATTCCACGCTTTAGTTTTGGCTCCAATGAAAAATCAGGAATTGGCCAAGGCGATGGTAAAGTTGGTGATGAGATTGGCCAAGCTCCTGGGCAAGACGGGGCGGGCCAAGCTGGCGAGGCTGAAGGCAAGCACTCTCTCGAGGTAGATATTAGCCTAGAGGAGTTGGCAAGTCTGTTGGGTGAAGAGCTTGAGTTACCCAACATAGAGAAAAAGGGTAAGAAGAATCTTAGCAATGAAGAAGTGCGATACTCTGGTATTTTAAAGCAAGGCCCTGAGTCTTTGCACAATTTTCGCAGGACATATAAAGAAGCGCTTAAACGATCGATTGCTTCTGGAGAATATAATCTCGATGATCCCATTGTTATTCCTACCAAAGAGGACAAACGCTACCGTTCATTTTCTGTCACTAATAAGCCAGTAGCTAACGCACTTATCATCTATATGATGGATGTTTCTGGCTCTATGGGAGATGAGCAAAAAGAAATCGTTCGATTGACAAGCTTTTGGCTCGATACTTGGCTTTCCAAGCAATATAAGGATCTTGAAAGGCGTTATATCATCCACGATGCTACGGCTAGAGAGGTGAATCAAGATGTCTTTTATCGCACTAAAGAGTCTGGCGGTACTTTGATTAGCTCAGCCTATAAACTAGCGCTTAAAATTATTGAGGAAAGCTTTCCAGTCGATGAGTGGAACATTTACTTATTTCATTTCTCTGATGGAGACAACTGGTCAGGAAACGATACAGCTGAGTGTATGAAGATTTTAGATGATATTCTTTTACCAAGATCAAATCTGTTTTGTTACGGACAAGTTGAATCACGCTATGGTTCGGGTCAATTTCTTAGAGATCTAAATAAACATTTTAGTGAAAAACATGACAAGGTTAGTGTTGCGCAAATTAAAGATAAGGACGCTATTATAACAGCGCTTAAGACATTTTTGGGGCGGGGAAAATAGTGTTTAATACCCAATTGGGAAAAGAGTTGCAGGACATAGCAGACCAGCTAGGGGAAAAAGCTAGAATGGTCGGCCTTGATTATTTTACAACCATTTTTGAACTTGTTGATTATCAGCAGCTCAATGAAATAGCTGCTTATGGTGGCTTTCCTACAAGATATCCCCACTGGCGTTGGGGAATGGAATATGAGCGCCTTGCTAAAAGTTACACCTATGGTTTATCTATTATTTACGAGATGGTTATTAATAATGATCCTTGCTATGCCTATCTTTTGCGTTCAAACGCTATGGTTTCACAAAAAACTGTGATGGCTCATGTCTATGGCCACGGCGATTTTTTTAAGAACAATTATTGGTTTTCAAAAACTGATCGTAAGATGCTCAATAGGATGGCTAATCATGCTACTATTGTCCGCAAAATCATCAATGAAGTAGGACAAAATCTCGTTGAAGAATTTATTAATGTTTGTCTGTCTCTTGAAAATTTAATTGATATCCATTCGCCCTTTAAAAATAAGCCCACTCTTCTTTCTCAAGAAGAAAAAGAGAATGCAGCAAAAGAGACAGTATCCAAGCTGAAATCAAAGTCATATATGGATAAGTATGTCAACCCTGATGAGTTTATGGAACAACAGAAAAAAAGAATAGAGACAAAAGCGCAGCAGCTGATGAAATTTCCATCCGAACCAGAGGGTGATGTCCTTAGTTTTTTTGTCAATTATGCTCCCTTAAGTACTTGGCAAAAAAAAATTTTAGAGATTATTCGTGATGAAGCCTATTATTTTGCGCCACAGGGACAAACAAAGATTTTGAATGAAGGGTGGGCTTCTTATTGGCATTCTAAAATGATGACAAGCATTCACCCGCTTCCTG
>CALBMD010000428.1 GCA_937896265.1 uncultured Pseudomonadota bacterium | reverse complement strand
TGCTTTTGCCACGACAAAACTTTCAGCAAGCATCTGCCTCCAAACCCTTGGACTATCATATGTTGAGCGAGATTCACGAAAAATTCTTAAAATAGCATCTTGTAGTGTTTTTGCGGTCTGTGCTTTCTTCTCGTGATCCCTTCTTAGCCAATCGTAAAAACCACTTCTTGATACTCCCAATACTTCACATAAAATGGCTATTTCGAATTTATCCCGATTCTTCAAAATAAAGGCGTATATTACTTCGGGACATCTATGCAATACGCCATGGCCTTTTTTAATATATCTCGCTCCATAGTCATTCTTTTTAACTGGCGCTCTAACTCAGCATTCTTTTTTTGCTCTTCTGTTACTTGCTCATAAATTCTTTGTGGCAAGCTCGTTTTTTTATCTGTGCTGAGATCAAGGTTTGCTTTTGCTGAGCCAATTTCTTGCCGCCATTGACCACTTTTAAAATGCTTTGCCTAGGTGTGCGCCGTAGATAGTGGAATGCCTAAATCCTTTGCCACCTGCGTTGCCGAAATACCTTCCTCTAAAATTAGCTTAGCTGCCTGGATCCTAAATTCTGGCCCATATTGCCTTGGCTTTCTCTCTGAGCTGGACACTTGAAACTCCTTACTTGGGGTGTTCCCCTATTATAGTTGTACTCTCGTGTCCGTTAAATCCAGGAAGTTCAGATGGCGACACGGTAGTGGTTCACAGCATGGATCGGCTTGCTCGTAATCTTGATGACTTGCGCCGCCTGGTTAAAGGCTTGACAGCTCGCGGAGTTAAAATTGAATTTTTAAAGGAAGGATTGCTCTTTACTGGCGAAGATTCGCCAATGGCAAACTTGATGCTATCGGTGATGGGCGCATTTGCAGAATTTGAAAGATCATTAATACGAGAGCGACAGCTTGAAGGCATTGAGCTAGCTAAACAACGAGGAGCATATAAGGGGCGAAAAAAATCTTTGACGGTTGAATAAATCGAGACCGTAAAAATCCAGAATGCTTCTGGAAAAAAGAAATCAGAGATTGCTCGCGATTTTGGTATAAGCCGTGAGACATTGTATCAATATTTGAGAACGGAAAATTTCTAATTTCATCTCTTTTAAGGTTGCAGATTGGTCTTTGTGGTGTTCCATAACTAGACAAAGAAATATTTTATGGAGAAAAAAGTGGAGAATGAAAATTCATTAGATTTTATTTCGGATTTTTTGAACGCATGGAAATCCTTACACGACCAACCTCTGATGAATATGAACCCTCCAGCACACCTTTATCATTACACTGCATATGCTGATTCCGTCATCGGTATTGTTAAAAACGGTGAATTTTTTCTTTCCCCATATGATGATTTAAACGATCCAACAGAAATGACGCATGGTCTAGAACTTTCTCATATTTGTATCAGGCAAGCTTGCCAAAAAATGGGCAACCTATTCAAAAATGAGATCATGAACAGTAGTTCAATACCTCGCTACTTCGCGCTACGCGCTTATGATTTATAGCCCTGCCACCACGTCTCAAAGCTAGATGAATCCTTGGAAAACCGAACCTAGGCTCGTCGGCCACCACTTTGTGGATATCCGCTAAAATTGCTGCATCTTCATTTGGCTTTGCTTGATATCACAAAGCTGTCCTCGATATCCCGAGTAACTGGCTCACCTTCCGCTGACTTAGCGCAAATTCGTCCTGGGCAGCAGGAACTAAGTCTTTCTTGGCAGAAGGCGTCACAACTTTTTTTCGATTACCCACTGCAGTGCTTGTTTGTCCAAGCTTAGCTCTGCAACCAAGGCTTTCAAACGGCGATTTTCTTCTTCAAGGCTACGCAGCTTTTTCGCGTCGGAAACGTCCATACCACCGAATTTTTCTTTCCACTTGTAGAATGTAGCTGGGCTTATACCGATATCTCGGCACACCGCTTCGGTCTTTTCCCCAGCCTCTTGGCGCTTAATCGCTTTAATGATTTGCTCTTCAGTGAACCGCGATTTCTTCATTTTAAGGTCTCCAAATAATTAAACTATTTTACTTTACCGGAGACTCTACTTTTTAGTGGTTACATTTTAGGGGGGTATGGTCGAAATGACACCTAGCCCTTGGCGTATCCGCCTCAGAATGTTTATTGTGAACCTGATTTGTTACAGAAAGATCTTCCGATTGTGACTGGAAATAGTTGGCAAATCGACCGTTTCGCAATAACGGTTGCAGGGGGTCGAGCATTAAGGTTTCCTAAGTTATCAAGTTAAAACTTTTAGGAGTGAAAACGAAAATGGACATTAAAAAAATTCTATGCGTCTTAATTCTTGTCATTGGATTTACTGCTTTTGCGAAACCCGTGACCGCAAGTTCACGGTGGGCTGGGGTTGCGGCAACATACTGCTTGTTTGCCCCAATTGTATGTGTCGATATGTTGACTGATATAAGATCTGACCGGCATGAGGGGCTACTGTTGGTCGTTTCGTTTCTAACTTGGCCAATAGGTGTACCAATGGCTTTACTCGCAACTCCTGCTGCTTATGCAGCTGGCTCCTACACAATAGAGGATTCGGGATCTGATTATGCAGCTGGCTCCTACACAATAGAGGATTCGGGATCTGATTCAGAATAGGGGTGGGTGGCGGTAAGGATTAACGAATTTTCCCACCACAAGTCACCGCCGCCCTTTCAGCTCAAGGGTTTCGGCTGTATAAAAAAGTGGCTAAAGTGCAAATTCGAGCGGAGCTGATTGTTTTATTAGTAAGTCGTCGAATATCCGCGTCCGATAGCCATTGAGGTTTGTTTGAGATCTTAGTTAGTCGAGCGTAGTTTAAATTCGTGTGGAGTGAAGGGTGGTTGGCCAGCATGCAGAGTTTTGACCAACTCTGCAAAATACAGACGTGGATTGACACCGCATAACTTACAAGACTCGACGAGAGAAAACAATTTTGCCGCAGTTTCGGCCCCTCGGTGGGAATGGGTGCTTGGTACAACATGCTCTCCAATCAGTTTAGCGGTTTGAATGGTATTGTTACCCCAGGAACTCTGCGCGATAGCTTGGTTCTCCTTGCAGTGGTTTTAGAACAAGAGACCGGAATGAATCAGAGGTTTTGAGACAAACGTAGCCTTAGTTTAAGATAGTTTTCCTTCTAAAACTGAGACTGATTTACGTACGACGGGGATGTTAATCCCGGCTTCAGTTGCTGGCAACAGTAACCTTGGTCCTGTTTTTCTAAACCTAGCTGGATTGACCAGGAAAGCTTGGATCATTGTCACCTTCCTAAGGTTCAGCACGGCTGTATTTTTTCCGAAATGAACCATCTCAGGTGTCATTAATCCGAGATTAATATGCCGATGCTCTTTGTTGTACCAATCGAAAAGTGGTTGCAACTTAGCTTCTGCATCATCTCGGCTCTCATACCATTTCTCAAAGAAGCGATGATACTTGAGGGTCTTAAATTGAGACTCTGAGTATGCATTATCGTCACTTACACGTGGTCTTGAAAAACTTGGTGATAAGCCTAGAAGCCCTAACAACTCTATGGTTCCAGTCGCCACCATAGGACTACCTCTGTCAGAGTGTATCGTCAATCCCGTATTTTCCAGTTGCCATTTTTTTAGAATTTCCCGAATGAAGTGCTGCGCAAATTCAGCACTTTCTTGTTCTGAAACCATCCAGCCAACAACGTAACGGCTAAAAACATCAAGCATGACATATAAAAAATAGTATTTGCCTTTAAATGGACCCGGAAGCCTCGTGATATCCCAAGACAACCGAGGCGTATCGTTCATTCTCAGCAAACTCACTCACCGATAGTCGAGGCGGGGGAGCCACAAATTTGGCAAATAGCTCATCAACACTCTTGTAAGATGATCTTCTATTTGCCCCCATGGCTTTAGACAACTGCTAGATCGTTCAGAGCCTCATAGACAGCCGAGGTAAGGCGCATCCTGTTTTCTTCCACGTCTGAGCATAGACTAACCTCGCCAGCAAGGTTTAGTGGTATAGCGAGCATTTTGTCCTTAAATCCGGTTATCTTTTGGGAGTATTCTGCTAACCATTTTTCCGCATCGACCAGTTGACCTTTCTTCTCTTGCACTTCAAGCTTCACTTTGTCTGCTTGATACTTAGCTAATCTGGCTCGTTCCTTGTTTAGATCTAAGACCCATGATTTGTAGATTGCGGGGAGAGCTTCCCTTAGCGCATAATATTTTTCGCGAGCAGTAACCTCAATTGGCTCGACATCTGCTAATCTTTTTACTAGAGTCTTGAATGATATTTGAGTCAGTTTTTCCAGTTGTGCCAGAGAGGCTTTGTGAGTATCGACCAATGTTTCCAGCATGTTCGCATTTCTTCCTTTGGTAGACTATTGATGGAACTAGGAGTCGCACAAATATTCGCAGAGTCGGCGCGCAGAGCAGCCGCACCTCTCCCGTGGCGGAAGGACCCGCAGAATTTTGGCTGCTAAATTTCAAGTAACTACAAGGTTTTTATGAGGTCATAGATTCTTTCTTCTCTTATCAAATATCCCAATCAACTAACCTAAGACCAATTTATATAGTGTAGAAATAAAAGTATAATTCTAAATAATCCGAGCAATGATTGAATTGGGGTCATGAAATCAAATCAAATAGCGCCTGGAAATGGTGGGATGGTATGTTCAAATCAAAGATCTTTGGGTATGATTTTGCTTTGCACTGATGCAGTAAGGGGATAAGAAACTAATAGTTTGACTACTAAACCATAGAGCACAGGCACGATAGCCACCGACAGACTTGAGGTTAATAGTTCTACGTTCTTAAATCGGTCCATGGTCGAAATAAGTCCAAAAACAAATCCAACAATACCAGACAAAACAGCTGAATCGCCTAAGAGCTTAAAAAACGTGAGCGCTTTCTTGTATTCGGAGCTCGAAGCCACGGAATCGGAGGAATAAGATATTGTTAGAATCTTTAGAAATTATTGATGCTAACGGGGATCTAAAAACATTAACTCCAGATGATGAACAATTCAAATGCATGTTTGGCACA
>CALBMD010000427.1 GCA_937896265.1 uncultured Pseudomonadota bacterium | reverse complement strand
AGTGCTTGCAAAATATAGACCCATCAACAGTGACGCATAGCGAGCAGGAGCTAAACGCGTTATAAAAGATAAAGAAACAGGTGATAAACACAATTCGCCAATGGTATGAAGAAAATAAGCCCCTACTAACCAGATCATAGCTGCCTTTTGATCAGCGGCATGCCAAGCCTGCCAACTAGCAGTCGCCATCAGAGCAAAACCAGAACCCATGACAGCAATACCCATAGCTATCTTAAATAGCGACGAACTCTCTTTACCTAGCTTTCCACGGCGAATCCAAAAGGCCCCAACTATAGTGCCAAACAACATGATAAAAAGAGGGTTTAAAGACTGAAAAAAACTAGCTGGCACAGTGAAGCCACCAATCATCCTATCGACTTTCTCCATAGCATAGAGATTCATTAAGCCACCAGCTTGCTCATATGCACTCCAAAACAAGATATTCAAAGCAAAACACAAAATCATAACCCAAAGTTTATCTTTCTCTGCTTGAGTAAGGGGTTGCTTCTCTTGTCTTTGCTCTTTCATAATAACAATCCGGTCACCAACACCTTGTAAGTGCTTTTGCCCCCAAATAAAAACGATTTGTCCTAAAATCATACCAAGCCCAGCTAAACCAAAACCATAGTGCCAATTTATTGTTTCACCAACATAACCAACAATTAAGGCCGAGAGAAATGCTCCCAAGTTAATACCCATATAAAAGATAATAAAACCTAGATCTCGTTGGCTATCCCCCTCTTTATAAAGCCCTCCAACCATCGTTGAAATATTGGGCTTGAGACAACCAACACCTAAGACAATAAAAGAAATACCAAGAGAAAAAGCCCAAACAGCCTTGACAGCAAGAATGCTGTGTCCAAGGCAAAGCAAAAAACCACCGATCATGACAGCTTTTTTTTGACCTATATAGCGATCAGCGAGGTAGCCGCCAGGGATTGAAGCCATATACACAGCCATGGCATACCATCCATAGATGCTTAAAGCATAAGCATTATCCCAACCAAGGCCTGGATTCTGTGCTTTTGTTTCACTAACCATATAAAGAACCAAAATAGCCCGCATACCATAAAAGCTAAATCGCTCCCACATTTCAGTGAAAAATAAAACATAAAGACCTAACGGATGTCGAAGACTTTGCATGGCTTCTCCTTGGCTAAAATAGAGAGGCCAAAAATAATTGAGTATAGGTTTGCTTGTCAATGAATTAACTAGTCTTTGGCGCGAAAGCACCAAAGACTAGTTAGCTACTTTTTTGAGACTCAAGCGGCGGATAATATCTTCCATCGATTCGTTTACTAGAAAACCTATAAGATTATCTCTTTTCCACTGCACCTTAGCACTCACCTTCAGCTCTTCATTCAGGTACTCGACATGAATGTTATACTTACTTTCTGGCTCAAACAAATCAAGATAAGCCTCCGATATCTCACAGCACAACCCATGCTTTGAGATATCAATAACTTTCATATAAAAAGCTTCGCCTTTTGCCTTAATTCCAACATCTTGTGTTGAAAATCTCTCGTCTACACGCCTCTCCCATTTGCGGTATAGGTTTTTATCAGGGCTCTCCTTAGCCTTACTCTGACCTTCTGTCTTTTGTAGGCTAACGGAATTAACTATCATTCGATTGCTTAATTGAGCCTCAACAATTTCCAGAAGGTAAGTTGATAACCTAATAAAATCTCTAGCATTAAAACCTTCTTTCTCCAAATTTTTGAAGATAGTTTTAGCCCCCGCCCTCACCGTTGTATCAGGCTGAATTTTATCAGGTTTTTTTTCCACCACGATCAACCTTTTCTGAGTATTTAATACCCAAATTTTTAATAGACTTATCGTTTCAGGACAGCAAAATCATTAGGTTTAGAAGGCTAAGCTCTTAATATGGGTGGAGTAAAAGCTATTTACCGCTCTTGGGTGGATCTGTTAACGCGACACCACAGCAAGTGAT
>CALBMD010000426.1 GCA_937896265.1 uncultured Pseudomonadota bacterium | reverse complement strand
CCAATGTTATCTAGCATCTGCAAATCAAACTTAATGTTGTGGGCAATCTTTAACTTTTTTGGGTCGGCAAAAAGCTTGCCTAAAGCAGCCAAAGCGACTTCCACAGGTAACTGCTTTAGATGCTTTTCTAAGAGAGGTAGATAAAAGGATCGCGAATTAGGTAGAGAAAAGCTAACGCCAATAGGTCTATGATCGATGATATCAAGCCCTGTCGTCTCGGTATCAAAAGCAAAACTTGGGCAGCTGTCTATCTCTTCTAGAAAACGAGCTAACCCTTCTGGCGATTGGATTAGGTTATAGTCAGCTTTGGCTGAAGACTCAAAAACAACTTCAGGTGCTGGTTTTACTTCGCGAGTTGGCTTTGTGCCGTTATCTTTAGCTAGCCGTTTTACGAGAGTAACAAATTCCATCTCTTCACAGAAGGCAAGAATTTCATCGCTATTGATCACAGCTTCGCGATCAATAGCGAAATCATCGAGATTATTGCCCAGTGGTATGTCTGTTTTGATAGTCACCAGCGTTTGTGTCAATTCCATATTGGGCTGTGAGGCAATAAGAGCGTTTTTTTGGCGAAGGTTAGCAATGCTGTCAAGATTAGCATAAATGCTGCTTAGGCTATCATAAGTTTGTAAAAGCTTGACAGCACCTTTGTCGCCGATACCCTTGACGCCTTGGATATTGTCTGAGCTATCGCCGCAGATAGCTAGAAAATCACGAATCTGATCAGGACGGCAGCCGGTTTTTTCAAAGACCTTGGATGGATCAACAATTTCAAACACCCCAGAATTGTCTTGGCGAAGAAGACTGACATCAGGGCTGACAAGTTGCATGAAGTCTTTATCTTTAGATACAATATAGACGTGTAAATCAGGGCCAGAAAATTTATGGCAAAGGCTGCCAATGATATCGTCAGCTTCAAAGCCACCCATGCGCAGCATAGGTACACGAAAGCGTTCGAAGAAGCGATAGATATGTGGAATTTGTCTCGCTAAATCTGGAGGCATCTCGCTGCGGTTAGCTTTGTAAGCCGTGGAGAGATCATGACGAAAGGTGCGCTCTGGTGAATCGGAAGCAAAGGCAAGATAGTCTGGCTTTTCTTCGCTAAGAATTTTAAGTAGCGATAAGGCACAGCCGTAGATAGCTGATGTTGGAAACCCTTCAGAAGTTGTGAGAGGGCGCTTTGCAAAAACATAGAAGCTGCGAAAGGCCATAGCCATGACATCAATGACAAAAAATTTTTTTTTACTACTGGAGTTAGACACATTGCTCCTTAGGTTTGCTTAATCTTAAGAAAAGTTTTAAAATAGGCTGCCGTTCAAAATCAGATCACCATGGAGTCAAGGAAAATGACAAAAACAGCAGAATTAAAGATAGATGGGAAAACCTACCATTTACCGATAATCGTTGGAAGTCAAAACGAAAAAGCCATTGACATTCGTAAACTTAGAGATGAAACCGGCTATATCACCTTTGACTCTGGCTATGGTAACACTGGTGCCTGCGAAAGTGCTATCTGCTATATTGATGGAGATGCTGGTATCTTGCGCTATCGTGGGATTCCGGTTGAAGTCCTCGCCGCCAAGTCAACTTTTGTAGAAACAAGCTATCTGCTCATCTATGGCGATTTGCCAACTCAGTCACAGCTGCAGAGTTTTTCCAACTCACTACGTTATCATTCAATGATTCATGAAGATATGCTGCACTTTTATGATGGCTATCCTTCGACATCTCACCCTATGGCTATTTTATCCTCGATGGCTTGTTCGTTATCGGCTTACTACCGAGACTCTTTGGATCCAAAAGATAAAGAGCAAGTTGACCATTTGATTCCTCGAGTTTTATCTAAGATTCGTACTATTGCTGCTTATTCCTATAAAAAGTCGATCGGGCAGCCGGTAATTTATCCAAAAAACTCGCTTAAATATTGCGAAAACTTCCTGCATATGATGTTTGCAGTGCCTTCGGAAGAATATGAAGTAGATCCAGAGATGGGTTCTGCTTTAAATATGCTTCTTATTCTTCATGCTGATCATGAGCAAAACTGTTCAACTTCAACAGTGCGTCTGGTCGGTTCGTCTGGGGCTAACCTTTTTGCTTCAGTTGCAGCTGGGATCTGCGCGCTTTGGGGGCCAAAACATGGTGGTGCCAACCAATCGGTGATGGAAATGCTCGTTGAGATTCATAAAAATGGTGGCGACGTTAAAGGAGCTGTTGCCGCAGCAAAGGACAAAAACTCTAGCTTCCGTTTGCAGGGCTTTGGTCATAGGGTCTATAAGAACTATGATCCGCGCGCTACCGTCATCAAAGAAAAATGTGACTCGCTTTTGAAGAAACTAGGACTCAATGACCCATTGCTGGAGATTGCTAAACGCTTAGAAGAGGCGGCGTTAGCAGATCCTTATTTTAAAGAGCGTAAGCTCTTTCCAAACGTCGATTTCTACTCTGGGGTTATGTATCGCGCTTTGGGTATCCCTACCAACATGTACACTGTTATGTTTGCTTTGGGTAGATTGCCAGGTTGGATGGCGCAGTGGCGTGAAATGAACTTCCAAGGGGATGACCGTATTGGGCGTCCTCGTCAGATTTATACTGGCCATGTGCTAAGAGATTATGTCCCTATTGCTAGAAGGCCAGAGCCGACCAGTGATGTTTGAAATTTTAACAAAGAGCAAGAGGGGGCAAGCCCCCTTTAGACAAATTCTAATAAAGCAGAGCCCCAAGTTAAGCCAGAGCCAACAACGGCTATGGCGACAAGATCTCCCTTTTTAAAGCGATCCCAGTTTTGCGAAAGCACTACGGGAGCACCAGCTGCTCCTTGATTGCCATATTTGTCGACGTTGTATAGATGCTTCTCAGGGGCAAGCCCTAGTTTATTTGCTGCAGAAACAAGCATTCTTAGATTGGCCTGGTGGCCAAGAATTCGATTTTGCTGGTGGATGTGACCAACCAGTTCCGTGCCGACGGCTACGCGGTGGATGCTGCGCTGAAGGCCAGCTGCCCGCTACGGCTGCGTCCGGTGCTGATGACCTCCTTTACGACCATCCTCGGCATGGTGCCGCTGGCGATCGGCTCGCAGACCAACGGCTCGGTGATCCGCCCGTCGACGTTCTGTGGCGTGTTCGGCCTCAAGCCGAGCCACGGTCTGGTCGGGCGGACCGGCGCGCTGTCGCTGTCGCGCACGCTCGATCATATCGGCG
>CALBMD010000425.1 GCA_937896265.1 uncultured Pseudomonadota bacterium | reverse complement strand
CAGACGGATTGATTTCATTTAAAGGGTTGGCTTTTTCATCTAGAAGCTTGTCAGCAAGTGGAAGATTGTCAGCAAGACAAAGTTCAATAGAAACAACAGCTAGTAAGCTAAGTAGTAATAATTTCATAAAAACCTCATGCCGATTAATTCTAATTTTGACGAATTTTACTGATTTTTCCACGTTTTTGCAAAATAATTTATTAAGAGAGATTTGATAGAGTTTCAACCACCTAGGTGCACTATCTTTTGTCGCCAGGTTGTTGTTGTTGCAGCATCAACAAGAAAATCTGCCACATCAGCGCGAGAGATAGCTGGAGGAACTTTCTCTAGCGAGGCTTTTTTCATATATTGCTTCTTGGCTAAGCCATTAGTGAGGCGACCAGGCCTAGCGATTATCCAATTAAGGGCTGAGTCTTGCACGGCTTTTTCCTGAAGGTTATGATCGGCGAAGGGGAGTTTAAGAACAAGATCGATCATTAGCTTTTGTATTAACCAAGGCAGTAGGCTGCGGCTATTGCCAGTACCAAGTGCACTTAATACTACAAGATTAGCAGAGGAGCCTTCCATAGCTTGGATGACATGCAAGGTCCCTTTGGAGAAATAATCTGGGTGGTCTTTGAAAGCCTTCAACGATGTAGCAGATGCTGTGATTATCACAGCATCATGACCTACTACTGCCTCAGCAACAGACTTAGCCTGGTGAAAGTCACCTGGGCATTTTATCAGCTTGGGATGGTCAAAACCAATCTTGTCGGGGCTTCGAGAAAAGGCAGTAACTTCATGACCACGGGCTAGAGCTTCTTTTACAGCATGAGCGCCTGTGCCCTGAGAAGCGCCGATTACAAGAATTTTCATAAGGACTCCTAAAATTCAAGGGTCTTACATAAACTCAAATTATGCAATAGCTCTTCAATGTCAGTGGTCGGAGCATCACAGCTTTGATCCTGACAAACATAGACAGCAGCATCAGCCCCTTCCAAAGGAATCTTATCAGCAAGCAAACTAGGACCTGACTTCCCTGCCAGGACAATATTCGGTGCATAATAGCTATTGATTGCTGCTAATAAAGTACGCCCCAAGGTGCTGCTTAAATCACCGACAATGGCTACTTCTTTGCTTAAATCAAAATAAAAATCCATCGCGACTAAAAGCATGCCATAGGCTTGTGGTGAGCGGGCTAGAGGTATAGCTGCGCGCGAAAAAATTGCCTCAGCTCTTTGGCGATAGCGAATTTCATAGCTAAGCTTGTGCAGCCGTAAAAGGTTATATGCCGCCATGGCATTAGCGGAAGGTAAGGCGCTGTCATGCAAAGCCATATTTCGATAAAGCAAAGTGGTGTCTGTGCCATCACTATCGTAGTAAAGTTGCTCGCTATCTTGCCAAAAAAGTTTGTCTTGTAGATCCTGAATAGTTACAGCTAGGTTATAGTATTTAGCTATGAAGGTGCCTTGATAGAGTTCGAGTAAACCATGCACCAAATGAGTGTAATCTTCAAGCATACCACGGCCACCAGTTTGACCTCGGCAGTAGCTGCGATAGATAAAATCAGGCGTCACCATCTTAGTAAGAATAAAATCAGCAGCATTGATTGCTACTTGCATATATTGTGATTCACCAAAAGCACGTGCCGCACGTGCCAAAGAGCCAATCGCTAAACCATTCCAAGAGCAGAGAATCTTATCATCTAAAAAAGGATGCACTCGCTTATCTCGATAGGCCAATAGTTTTTCCGAAGCTTGATATAAAAGATCTTTACCTGTCTGCAGACGATTCCTGAGCAAATGATCTTCAGTTAATTCCAAATCAGCCGGTAAAAAAAAGATATTGCCTTGATGGACTCCCTTTAGCCCAGCAGCCACTTCGTAAGGGCTATGGTTTATGGTATTGAAATTTCCTTCAGGAGTGAGCCCATAAAGAGAAGCAATAACGGCAAACTCATCAGGAGTAAGAAGACTTTTTACCTCATCATAGTGCCAGACATAGTATTTACCTTCTGTCTTTTCGCTATCTGCATCTTCTGCTGCATAAAATCCACCTTCTTCTTGTGTCATTTCAGCAATCAGGTAGTCGGCTGTTTTCAAAGCCCCTTGTTTAAGCCAAGCTTCTTGAGTGAGTTGATATCCTTCTGTCATGACCCAAATAAGCAAAGCGTTGTCATAGAGCATCTTTTCAAAATGAGGTACAAGCCACTTTGCGTCTGTAGCGTAGCGATGAAAGCCACCTCCTAGGTGATCAAAAATGCCACCTTTGAGCATGTACTGGAGAGTTTTAATCGGCATCTCTAAGGCTTCTGTCAGGCCAGAGCGGCGATAAAGACGAAGAAGAGCCAGGGAATTTGTACATGAAGGAAACTTGGGAGCCGGGCTAAACCCCCCGTAGTGCAGCTGATAGGCGTCCTTCATTTGCAAGATAAAGGTTCGTGTGACATCAACTTCAACGATAGCCTTGGGGTCAGTAGCTCGGCGATTAGGTGTGAGACGAGAAGCAATCTCTTGGCTTTGTAAAATGAGCCTCTCTCGATCTTTTGACTGCCAAAGTTTAATGATATTCTGCAAAAGTCTTAGCAACTCATCATGAGGAATAAAGGTGCCACCAAAAAAAGGTTGACCTTGGGGGGTTACGAAAACCGATAAAGGCCACCCGCCACGCTGGCCTGTAGCATGAAGAAAATCCATGTAGATATCATCGATATCAGGACGCTCCTCGCGATCAATTTTTACAGAGATAAAGTGCTCGTTTAAAAAATCGGCAATATCCTGCTTTTCGAAGGAATCCCCTTCCATGACATGGCACCAATGGCAGGTAGAATAGCCTATCGATAAAAAAAGGGGCTTATCTTCCAAGATGGCTTGATCAAAGATTTTCTTGCTCCACTCTTGCCACCAGACGGGGTTGTCGCTATGTTGTCTAAGGTAAGGGGAAGTGGCGTTTTTAAGGCGGTTTTTGCTCATAAGATCTTGTCCTCGTTATCATGCGATTCTTTCGATTATCGATTATAAAGAGCTTTTTTGGCAACTGCATCTAAAACCAGGGCATACGCATCTAAATTCTAGCAACAGCAAGGATGAGGGTTTAGGAGAAAATTGCGCAGCTGGTTTCTCCCAAGAGGGTTTTTTTTGGAAACCAGTTGCGTGGTTTTTGCTTTCTAGATCGGAAGAGCGTCGTGTAGGGAAAGAGTGTCTTCGCCTGTGTAGATC
>CALBMD010000424.1 GCA_937896265.1 uncultured Pseudomonadota bacterium | reverse complement strand
CAGTTGGTTTGGAGGAAATAGGGGCAGAGGTTGATATAGCTATCGTTGGTCTTGCTGTCATGCAAGTCGGACTTGAGCAGTATTGTTGTGCTGTAATGCTTGTGGAGAGAGTTTCTTTGGCACTAATCCCACAGAGCTGTTCTTTTTCTTTATTCCACCAATAGACATCGAGTGTGATACCTTTGTCTCCGACCATCTGGCCAAAATCCCCAGCATAGTAGTTTTCACCAAGCTTGATAGAAGGAATGATACCGTTTTTCCCTGTGACGGTCATAGAAGAAGCAACAGAAGCCATGCTATTTAGGCTGGCTTGAATAAACCCGATTGTTTGAATACGCATGGATTTAGTCATGTTAGCAATCGGAATTTCTTCTCCGACAGGGTAAACGAAATTGCTTTGATCAAAAGGAGTTAGGAGATCTGTTTGGTAACCAGTATTAATACAGTAGATACTATGAAAAGAACTTTGTGTGTATTGCGGAAACCCCTCTTCCGCAGGGCCTAAACCTTGAGGCGTGATAGTAAAGCCACCTTGAGCATTAGGGTCAATGAGTACATCTAAGCTTGTGCCAAGAGGAGAAAAGGCAAGAGCTATAGCCAGAAAGGAGGCGAGGCTAGGTAAGGCAATGGCAGTTGTATTTTGTATCAGAAATATAAATAAGCCAAAAATTAGGTGAGATTTAGTTACCATTCGTAAAGCTCCTATTGCGATAGGCTTTAGGCCAGAGTTCGGTGGCTACTTTTGATCGTGCTTTATGTAGGAATCTTTGCATTTGCTCTTCAGAAGCAGTGACGGCGAAATTAAGATCAGCGTGAATGCCCACAGGTATGCCTTCGACTTGAACATCCATCCCAGTATAGTGTTGAGTGATGGTGGCATTAGTAATGATATGCAGCAAAGGATAAGGAAAAAGTGAGCAAGCCAAGCAATTGTTTGCTGCAACAGCGGTACTATCGGTTAGTAAGGGTTGTGCAATGCTACAAGGGGCGCATTCGCAAGAGGCAAGTCTTTGCGTTTGAAGGCTTTGCAGCTCGACAAATTCGTTGCTTGACAGGAAATCTACCTTTTCTTTCTCTTGCATATTGCCAACGCTAATGGGATCGCTAGCCAAAACGAAAATCGGGGAAATCCAAGCTAGATCACCATGGGGTTTAGTGCCATTTGGATCAAGCCACTCGCACAGTGGGTCAAGTGAGTCAGTTATAAGTTGGCGTCTTTCAGAGGCAGAATCATCGCTGGAAACATAAAGAGGAACTCGCGCTGCAACACCTGCAATACCACCTTTTACACGGAAGGCGCCATCTAGCAAGATACCGCTTCGGATAGTGTTCTTAGCCCACTTCTCGAAATCTTGTTGCCTGATGTTTGGTAACTGGATCTGATAGAGATTAGGAGCTAAACGCCTAGCCTCTAGGGCTCCGATGGGGGTTGCAATCAGAGCAGATGGCAAACGCGCTGCTGCCACCATGTTTTTAATCTTTTCTCTTTGTGGCTGAGTGATTGTTTTTGTAAATGTGAGTCTCTCGCGTATTGAAAGCGGTTTATTGCGAAAGGATTCTGTTGTAG
>CALBMD010000423.1 GCA_937896265.1 uncultured Pseudomonadota bacterium | reverse complement strand
TTTCCACTTCGCTCGCCTGGGCGAGCAGAGGGATGCAGGCTTTCATCGTGGCGACCGCCGAGTATTGGCCGCCCCAGGCGATCACCGCCTTGCCGGACGTGTCGAGCCGCACCAGGTTTTCGGGCACCGCGACGATCGGCACGCGTGCGTGCATCAGGATCTTGCTGGCGATCCCATGCATGTCGGGCACCGCGACCTCGTCGAGCTTGCCGTTGGTGCCGGCCCAGATCACGACCACCTGCTCTTCCATCTTCAGCGGCGAGAATTGCGCCTGCTTCAGAAGTTCGGTGAGACGTGCGCCGCGATTGAGCAGACGCTGCGTGGTGGCGTCGAGGTCGGAGCCGAACTGCGCGAAGGCCGCCATTTCACGGTACTGCGCGAGCTCAAGACGAAGCGTACCCGCCACTGCCTTCATAGCAGGAACCTGCGCTGCACCTCCTACTCTGGAGACAGAAAGCCCTGGGTTCATTGCTGGCCTAATACCGGAGAAAAAAAGATCTGACTCTAAAAAGATTTGACCGTCAGTAATAGAAATAACATTCGTAGGAATATAAGCAGAGATATCCCCTGCCTGTGTTTCAATGATAGGCAAAGCTGTGATAGAACCTCCCTTTAAGGAGTCATTTAACTTACATGCTCTCTCTAAGAGCCTTGAGTGCAAGTAAAAAACATCACCAGGATAAGCCTCCCTGCCTGGAGGCCTTCTTAAAAGTAATGAGAGTTCTCGGTAAGCGGCCGCTTGCTTACTTAAATCGTCATAAATAATGCAAACATGCTCGCCATTATCCCTAAAATATTCAGCAATCCTACATCCTGAATAAGGTGCTAAAAACTGCATTGGCGCCGGATCAAGGGCACTGGCGCTAACAACAACCGTATAGTCCATTGCCCCAGCCAGCTTTAATTTATTGATAATCTGCGAAACAGTTGAAGCTTTTTGGCCAATCGCCACATAAACGCAATAAACGCCCTTACCTTTTTGATTAATGATAGTATCAATAGCAATTGCCGTCTTACCGGTCTGTCTATCACCGATGATGAGCTCTCTTTGCCCTCGCCCAATAGGGGTCATAGCATCGATACATTTTAGCCCTGTTTGCAAAGGCTCATGCACAGATTTTCTAGCAATAATCCCCGGCGCTTTGACCTCGACAGGCTCCCGTACAATAGTGTCAATAGGCCCCTTACCATCAATAGGCTGCCCAAGAGCATCGACAACCCGACCTAACAAAGCTTTCCCTACTGGGATTGAATTGATTTCACCAAGCCTGGTAACAGAGTCTCCCTCTCGCACTAAGGTCGCTGACCCCAAAATAGCCACACCAACGTTATCGCTTTCAAGGTTTAAAACGACACCGCGCACCTTACTAGCAAACTCAACCAACTCCCCTGCCATCACATTTTCAAGACCATAAACACGGGCAATACCGTCCCCTACGGTCAAAACGGTTCCTATCTCTTGAAAACCGCCCTTATCGCCATAGTTGGCAATTCTTTGCGTTATAATACGGCTTATTTCTTCGACTCTGATCTCATTCATTTCCTGATCCTTTATTCGTTGGCCTGCGACACCAGGGATTCTAAAGTCTTCTTTAAAGATAGGTCGATAACTGTATTGCCTATTTTTGCTACAAATCCGCCCAAAAGTTGTGGTTCATGCCTCACCTCAAGAAGCAGGTTTGCCTTTAAACCGCGCTCAAGATCCTTAGTAATAGCATCGATTTCATCTGAATTTAACTTTGTAGCTGCGACCAGAAGGCCGCGTTTTAGATTTTTCTCTTCATCAGCAATTTCCTGCAACGCCAAAACTATCTCACCCAGCAAATCAATACGCGAGCTCTCTAAAACAAGCCGTAAGAAACCTTGAATTTGCATAGGCACGGGCCTATTTACTGTTGAAAGAGCATAGTCAATAAGCTCTTTTTTCAAAGAGGCTGGCATAATCTTAGAGATCAATACCTCTTTAGCGGGAGGGACAGCAAAAAGCTCGCCTATGGCAATAAAAAAAGGCAGCGTCTCGTCTAAGCTTTCTTTTTTTTGTCCGATAATTTGGGCATAAGCTCTGGCATAACGCCAAGCAACAAGAGAACACTTAACCATGATTTTGTTCCAGTTCTTGGCACTTTGCCTGCAAAAGTTTTGTCTTCGCTGTCAAAATCTGAGCGTCCATCAGAGGGCTTTTGTAGTTAGCATAGTCCATAGCTAATTTATGGCCAGCTGCAACTAAAACTCTATCTGCAATTTCTTTTTTCACACGTTTGAACTCTGCTGCTTCAAGCCTTGTGGTTTCTTCCTGAAAAAAAGAAACCAATCCTTGTGTTTCCTCTTCAATGCGTCTTATTTCTAGATTCGCTGCGGCCATATTCTCTTTGCGTAGGCGTTCTAAATCTGCTGGCAAAGCTTGTCTTTTGCGACTGAGCTCGTTTTTCATAGTAGAGGCCTTTTCTGTCAGCTGAGACGCCTCAACCAACAAAGCCTGATAATGCCCTTTGGCTTCTTTGGCGGCTTTTAAAGCCGCTCCCTTAGCTAGCCAAACTAAAACGATCAAAAACAAAGCTAAATTTATATAAGCAAGCAGCAACTCTGATAGCAAATTCTACCCTCTCTTTCCATACCCCTGTTAGGTATTTAATTTTTTTGCTAAAGCTTGAGATACCTGATCGACAAGGCCAAGCATATCGCTCTCACTTTCTTTGGTTTTTTGGGCGATGCTTTCCATAGCCTTGCTTAGTTTTTCTTTAGCCAAAGCCCGCGCTTCATTGACTGTTTCCTCACGCTTTTTCTGCGCTTTTGCAATCATTGCTAGCTTTTCATCTTCAAAAGCTTTTTTGCTAGCTAAATACTCAGCATCAAAAGCTGACTTTTCAGCTACCTGCCGCTCAAGCTCAGCACGCGAAATTTGCATGGCTTCGACAGTAGTGCTTTGTCGTTTTGCTCTTAAAGCAAAATAGGGTTCATAGATCATTTTTTTTACGACCCAAAGGTTGGTCAAGACCACAGCACTCTGCGCGCCTAAGATGACCAAATCAGGGACTAGATTAAGCGTTGACATAAAGATCCCTAGCTAGCTGAACAAAAGTCTATCTTGGGAATAATTACTTAGTTAATCAATTTTCTCAAGCGCATAACTGCTAGCCAGAAAAATTGATCAAGCCTAAAAGCCTTTCTAATTCCGCAGGAGAAAAGTAAGAAATCTCGATTTTGCCTTTTTGCGCATTGCCATTGATCAGTACCTTAGTACGAAAATGATCGCGCAAACTAGAGGCAATATATTCAACATCTGGATCGATGCTAGAAGCGCCAACACGCTCCAATCCTGCTTTTTTCTCGCTAGCCATTGTCTTGCAGACTAGCTCAGCTTTACGAACCGAAAGCCCCTTATTGATAATTAAATTTCTAACTTTCATAATCGCATCGACGCTAGCCAAGCTAAGTAACGCTCTAGCATGACCCATTGTCATTTTTTGTGTCTTAAGATCTTCAAGAACTTCATCTGGAAGACCTAAAATGCGAATGGTGTTTGTGATGGTACTTCTGTCTTTACCAACACGCTTGGCACATTCCTCATGGCTCAAGCCATATATCTTTATAAGTTTCTGATAAGCCTTGGCTTCTTCAAGAATATCTAGGTCCTGCCTTTGAATGTTTTCCACGATTGCCAAAGCCAAATTATCTGAATCGTTTGCTAGCTCTCGAACAACAACCGGCACTTTGTCAAAACCAAGATTTCGCAAAGCTCGTAACCTTCTTTCACCAGCAATCAAAACATATTTTCCAGCAATCTCTGAATGGGCTTTCACTAGGAGGGGTTGTATTAAGCCGTCTTTTTGTATGCTCTGCTCAAGTTCCGAGATCCTTTGAGGGTCGAATCTAACTCTAGGCTGCTCCGGGTTCGTCTCTATATCCTCTGTTCGGCAATAGACAATACTAAGCCCATCAAACGCCTTTTCCTTCAAGTCAGTCTCCTAAATTTATCTTTATTTACAGTATGTTACACAAAATGTTCCACGTGGAACATTATCGCTATGTTCCACGTGGAACATTATCGCTAATTTTTTCCTGAATAGGAAGCTAGCCCTTCACAAGCTTGTAAGTAAATAAACCTCTGTTTGTAGAAAGCGACCATAGCTTTTACCCATTCTAAAAAACTAGTAATAAGCGAATTTTTGACTTGCTACCGTTCACCTGCTCAGTTCTGTAAAGCTATCAAAATTATTTTCTCGGTTTTAACCGAGAATGTTTCACGTGAAACATCCCGATATCTGTTTAATCAGAATTTAGAGTAACGCAGGACAGCTGCTCGTTAAGTATTTAGTAAATAGGAGCCAAAATGCTCTGCCTAGATATGAAGTTTCTTGTTACAGAGACCAACTACCAAGATTTTTAAATTTTCAGTCATAAGGCTTATAAGAAAGCCTGTACTTACTTTTTTTTAAAAAAACCAATAATCCATGATCGTAGAGAATTAAAAGAATGTGCAGGCAAGTATTTTCACTACAGGAAATGGCATTTTTTCTGACTAAGCTTCAGATGGAGGGATAGGCGGCCGTCGAAAGACTATGAAATGAGAAAGTGTCAATCTTTGCCACCTATAAGCATTATCAAGCTATTTTCGCAGATAAGCTGGCTAGCTTCGCGAGACAAAAGAGCAAAATTTTCAATTTTTTTGGAGAGAATGTTTCACGTGAAACATTTAGCAGCAATTTTTATGAATTTAAGAGAAAGGCAGATGTGACGCATAAGAGGTGTGCAGATGTTTCACGTGAAACATCTAAACCTTTTTAGCCTTTGACAGTAAATGCAATTGCAAAGCACATAAGAGCTTGAAACTCCATAAATACCAAGGCAATAAGAAGTGGCGTGAATACTTCACTCTTAGAAGAAGGATTTCTTGCGATCCCTTCTAATGCTGCACTAGCAGCTTTTCCCTGACCAGAAGCCGCACCAAAGGCACCAAGACCCATAGCAATAGCCGCTGCCAAAGGACCCCAGCCACCTGAGGTCGTTGCACCTTCAGAACCATAGCAGATACCTGCCCATAAAATAGCTAGGCCAGCAGCCCATATTTTCTTTCCTACCATTTAACTCTCCCATCCATAAAGTTAGTGATCATGAGAGACAGCCATACTTATATATACGGCTGTCAACATCGTAAAAACAAAGCTTTGCACACAAGCCACTAGCAGTCCAAAAAAAAGCAGTAATGCTGGCACTACAAGTGGCACGATTGAAGAAAAGACAGAAAGCACCAAATGATCCGCAAAAATATTAGCCATTAGACGAAAGGCTAAGGATAACGGTCTGGTAGAGTGTGAGATGAGTTCCAATACCAGAAAAAAGGGCGCTAACACCAAAATGGGCCCCATAAATTGCTTGATGTAATGCGGCCCATGTTCTTTTAAACCAAAAAAGTTATAAACTAAAAAAACAAGGATACCCAAACTGAGATTCGTGTTGAAATCCTCGGTTGCCGGCGGGAATCCTGGAATAAGACCGCTAAGGTTATTTAATAAAACAAACAGAAAAACTCCCAAAAGAAAGGGAGCGAGTGTCTTTGTATATTTATGGCATTGGTCTTGAGCCAAGCTGTAGATAAATTCGCAAATAGCCTCTAAGGCGAAAATCAAACCAGGCTTTGTTGGTGGGCTGTAATCTGCCTGCGCCAATCTTTGTTTTACATTGTTTTGAAAAAGCAATCCTAGGAGGGTCGTTAAAAAAAGCACCGCTAAGCTTGCAAAGACTGGGCTTAATTTGGCTGAAAGGCCAAAATTTACTGCTAAAAGCTCATAAAAATTAACTGACTCTGAGCTTGCAAACAGGTTTTCTGTTATTGCAGCCATTAGAATTAGGTTTAACCATCTAGACTTCATTTATATTCTATGTCCTCCAGATCTTGTTATCCGGTCACGATACAAGCTAGCTGCCACTACCGCTATGAGGGCGATAAAAGCACCCAAACACAAAGAGAAAGCGCTATCAGCATAGCATCTTGACAATAGACAAACCGCACCTAATAGAAAAAACACCTTTAACAGAGCCAAAGCAACAAAAAAACCCTGTTTTGGCAAGGGTTGCTTTATCCTTTGCTTGGCACTAGAAAGGATATCTCGCCTGTTAAACCCAAATTCAACTATAGCGATTAGAATTAAACTATCTAGCAAAAAAATGAAAAAACCCCAAAAAAACGCTCGCATCAGTGCTCATCCCCAGCGTTATTTCGCCCATTTTTTTCAAGCCGCACAAGCTCGACAACTAACCGATAAAGAGTAATAACACAAAGGATAATCGCAAAAGGGGCTATCAGATAATCCCAGTACTCAAATACAGGATATTTTTTATGCAAAAAACCAAGGCCGTTGAAACAAAGCCAGATAATAAGGACTACTTGTATATTGGCGTTTATAAGCAAAGCAATGACTCGCATTTCCTTGCTGAAATTTTTTGAATTTTTAACCATAATAAAGGTCCGGGACAAAAAGATACCGATTACTGGTGTAGTTATATGCCTTGAGAGGCTATTAGACCAGTGTTAAGCTTCGAGCTGGTCGAATATCTGCATGCGTCGCGCCAGCAAAGGCGTGCTCTAAGTCCAGTTTTAAGACATAAAATCAATCTTTTTGTTAAATGCAAAGGATCACGTTACCTATGGGATCTCTATTCTCAGACGATAGGGCCTATCCTCCACGCGGAAGCGAGATTTCAGGCCATAGAAATTTGGCTGAGCAGCATTGGGAACTCATCCAAACAAAGCTTGCTCGCGAGTTGGGCCAATATGGCTATATGCGATGGATAAAACCACTGGATGTCTCCTTTCCAAGCGAAAGTGAAATAATCCTAAAAATTGATAACTTAGCTCTTTATCAAGAAGTGATTAGCGAGTGTTTTGAAAAAATTCATTCCTGCAAAAACGACCTTGGTCTTGGCAAGATTAAAATTAAAGTTGAACTTGCTCAAGAGCCTGAAAGCAAGAAAACACCACAACAACCTGAGCCTTTGCCTGAAATAGCCCCTGATAGTAACGAAGGCGAAGAATATAGAAGCGACATTCAAGTCTTCTCTAACACCTTATCAAAGACACCAAATCTTAACCCTCTTTATGTCTTTAAGCATTTTGTGCGCGGTCCCAGCAATCAATTTGCCCACGCAAGCTGTCTGAATGTTGCTGAAAACCCTGGCGTTAACTACAACCCTCTCTTTATTTACGGTTCTACTGGTCTGGGTAAAACTCATCTGCTACATGCCGTTGGCAACCACGTCTTACGCCTTTTTCCTAACCGCATCGTAACTTATATTTCAAGTGAGCGGTTTATGAACGAGATGATTTACTGCATCCGTCATAATAAAATGTGGGACTTTCGCCAAAAATATCGCCACTGTGATGTTTTTATGATGGATGATATTCAGTTTATATCAGGCAATAAAGCCGCAACACAGGAAGAGTTTTTCCACACCTTTAATACTCTTTATGAAGCAAAGAAACAGATCATCATTACCTCAGATCTGTATCCTCAAGATATCCCTGACATCGAAGAAAGGCTGAGAAATCGCTTTCAATGGGGCCTTATTGCCGACATCCAGCCACCTGATATGGAACACCGTATCGCGATTTTGATGAATAAAGCAGAAAAACTCAATGTCCATTTAAGCAATGAAGTAGCTGAGCATATAGCCATCCATGCCAAACGCAACGTTCGTGAACTAGAGGGAGCTTTGCACCGTATTGCCGCTTTTGCCGCCCTACAAGGCAGACCTCTTGACAAAACTGTTGCTATTGAGACATTCCGCAGCATGTTGCCTGAGTCCCCATCTAATCTAGATATCGAGGTTATTCAAAAATTAGTAGCTGAGCGCTTTAATGTACGCGTCAGCGATCTTAAGTCTAAAAAAAGGCTTAGAGCCCTCTCAGTCCCAAGACAGATCGCCATGTATCTGTCGCGTACGCATACATCTTGCTCCTTTCCGGAAATTGGTATGAAATTTGGAGGTAAAGATCACACCACAGTCATGCATGCAGTAAAGAAAATCGTTGCGGAAAAAGCAAAAGATGCTGACCTTAAAGCACACTTGGATGCTCTTGAACGCAAATTGGAACAGTTGCAATAAGACAAATTTAGGCTTAGGAAAGGCTGTGAAAATGCTGTGGATAAATTGTGGAAATAAATATAATTTATTTTATCCCCATGAATATCCACACCTGTATCCACAGGTTTTACACAGCCAAATCAGAAGGGAATTTTCTTAATTTTGCAATAAAATTATAATATTACAAAGTTATCCACAAATTTGGGCTAACTATACTACTGTTACTATTTTTAAATAAATGAATCATCTAAATATGAGTTATCTATGAAAATTCAAACTTCCAAAGCAGACTTATTGCAAAAGGTATCAAAAGTGCATATTGCTGGTTCAGAGACAAGGACCAGTGGTATTGCTCTGAAAGCAGAAAATCACCTGCTTAAAATGATGGGGACAGATAATTCTATTGCTGTTTACTGCTGGCATCCCTCAGAAGTCTTGCAAGAAGGTTACGCTATAGTTCCTGCTAAACTTTTTTGTGATCTCGTCAAAGAGCTGCCTGAAGGCAAGGTTGTTTTTGAGGCAAAAGACGACCATATGATAGTAACAGCTGGTCTGGCGGGTGAGTTTTTAATGCGCCTTCCTCTTTTAAGCGATGGCCAGTGGATTGAGATGCCAAAGCACGAAGTGGATAAAAACCGAGCTAAAATCAAAGCATTATCTCTGGCTTATATCTTAGAACCGACCATCTTTTAACCGTTTTAATCAACGGATTAATTTTTACCACCAAACAAACGGGCTTTGCAGACACGCAAAGTAATTTTAATCCCAGCCCCAT
>CALBMD010000422.1 GCA_937896265.1 uncultured Pseudomonadota bacterium | reverse complement strand
AATCTGCTTAGCTGCATGCAGCCTATATTCTTTATTAAAATCTAATAAGGAGGGGCCTAGGGGGAAACTTCCCCCGGCGCAGGGGCCTGGGGAGCTGCGCGCTCCCCAAAACACCGTCTTATGCCAGGCTGCTTTTGCAAAACATTCTGAAATTTCCAAGGTAAGAAATTCGGATTCGGGCTAAGTTGAGGGAAATCCTTCGCCTTCGGCTCAGGACACGTCTTGGACACTTTCGGGCCAAAGACTAGTTAAAGGGTAGTACAGTTTTTCCCATATGGTCTTGACGGAGTTCAGCCATAAAATGAAACTTATCAGGAAATGGCAAATCTGTTTGGCTGCGATAGATGATCCGTGCTTGGCTTAAGCTGGTAATATTTCCCCTGACAAAAGCAGTTAAAATGCCGCCGCGTGTTGCATCTGGATCACTGCCAAACCGGCAAGCTACTGCTTCTAGTCCTAACGTGCTAGTTAAGGCCTTTTCTATCTCTGTTAAGCAATAGCGTCTGCCGCTGTATTTAAATACCTTATCTAAGCGACCTCGGTGATAAAAGCCTTTGCCATCACCAGTGGTTTCAAGTAGATCGGCAATAGCTAACAATTTATTCATGATATAAGGGGAGGAAACATAAAGCTTATGCTGACGCCAACTAAGATTTATCCCTGGAAAAAGTCGGTAGCATCGATCTTCTGGCGCAAATAAGCTACGATAACCTAACCCACCAGTTTCAGTGCTGCCTAAAATTTCCCACATTGCTTGCGGCATTATCTTAAGATCGTTAATTTCTGTGCGTCTTTTGCGGCCAAAGGGGGCGCCAGAACTGACAACAATCTTAGCGATTTGCTTTTGGCAATATTGCTTTACTTGTTGCCAAAGAGCAGGAGATGAAACCAAAAGATCACAGCTAGGTGATTTCTCTATGACTGCTATAGCCGGGTGAGTAAATAACACGGTGCTCGCTTCAGCCAGAAATGGCAGCAAAAAGCCATGCAAAAAGCCATAGAGATGAAAAGGGCTTGCTAAGCATAAAATGTAGCTTTCTTTTTGCAGCTGATAAAAATGTTTTAGTGCTTTGGCTTCAGCTAATAGTACAGACCAGTTTTTGCGAATAAGTTTTGGCTTTCCTGTTGAACCAGAGGTGCAGAAAAAAAGACAGGTTTTGGTTTTATTATGAAACAGCAGCCTTTTTAGCTGCAAAAATGTTAGTGTTGGCTTTGGCAAATCCTGTTGCTCGTAATTTTGCAGGATAAAACCTTGGCTTAGTGATCTTTTGGGATCAAGCACAACCGATTTGCCTTTTAGTAGGCTTGCTAGCATCAAAAGAAGGCCTGCTTTTGGTTCATCAGTTTGGATGATAACTCTTTGCTCATGCTGCCAATTTATAGGTAAAGACCAAGCTTGCCACAAGAAATCATGCCAACTGAAATTTTTTTCATCTATGGTTAGCTTGGGCATGCAACATCCTCAGTAGTGATAGAAAGCTTCACTGACGGATTAGCTTTAAAATCTACTTCCATTTTTTTAGGAAAAGCACAGGGTGCTGCCACTTGGCTAAAGGAGATCTTGGCATCTGGTAAATCTAGGAAATAGTAGTCATCTTTTAGCATATAGCGCTCATGCATATAGATAGCTCTAATAAGATTCATGATTTGACTAGCATCAAATGGCAGTGCTATTTCTTTATGCCACTTTGTTGTAATGCCTTTTGTTGTTGATTCTTGAGTTAAGATGGCTTGCGAAAAAAGAGGCTCAAGAAAGACAACTTTAATGTCTTGATTATTGCGAGAAAGTTTTGCTAGTAAGACGTCTTGGCCATTTTTTGTGGCAACACGTATAGATTGAGTTGCTAAAAAATGCTTAGGAAATTGCCTGAAAATCTCCTTTTCTTTGCTATCATGGGCGCAAGCGCTGGCAAATAAAAAAGCTGCTAGCGTCATTTTAAACATGTGATGCCTTTGTGCGAATGAGAAGAGAAAACAAAAGCGATACAAAAGTACCAATGGACACAACAAGGCCTAAATCGTGTAGTACGGGGTGACGAGCAAAAGCTATAATGCCAAAAGTAGTAAGGGCACTAAGGCCGGTAAGCATAATTTTACCCTCTTCTTGCTTAGAAAAGTTCGAGGATATAGCCACTGCCGAATAATCTAAAGCTAAAGCAATAACTAGTGAAAAGCCCATGATATGGATAATATTTACAGTAATAGACAGCAAATTAAAAAGAACAAGACAAAAAAGCATTGTGAGAAGCAAAGGCATAAAAATATAACAAATCTTATCAAGTCGGTTTTGCCAAGGGATAAGATAAATGAACATGATTAAAAGGCCTATGGCAAAGAGTAAAACCATGTTCTCTTGAGCTTGCGTCAACAGACGATTGTAATGGAGCTTTGGCGCTAAAGAAACTACTTGGCTTTGCTCTGTGCCTAGAGCAGAAAGATAAAGATAAGGAGAAACTCCGGCAAAATACACTGGTGTTGGACTTATCTTGTTCCAGGTAAGAAGGTAGTCGCTAGCACTAAGAGGCTTGGCAATATGCGGGGTTAATTTCAGTGGCAAGTTATGCGCCAAGAGTTTTGCTTTTAGGCGAGGTGTCCATATTGCTATTTGATGGGCAAGGTGGGTTAGGTTTTCTTTTTGTTGGCTGATCGAAATATAATGGCTCATGGGGTGGGCGCTGTTTTTTGCAGCATGCAGATTCCATGTTTCTTCAAGGCTGTCTTGGATTGGAACAGCTACAGCACTTGTAAGTTTGTTGCTATAACCTTTTTCCTCGAAGAAGGAAACACTCTCTTGCAGGTAGCTGTTGTGATAACTGAAATCTTCAATATTGGTCATAAAAGACGGCTTGGGTAGGATGATTAAAAGACAAAAGAGTATAAGTGTGGCAAAAATAAGGTAGTGACCTTTTATATACAAGCTAGGCAGTTTAATTTGACGAAAGCGAATTTCTCCTACCCTATCTTGAAAGAAATACATCATAATAATAAAGCTAATGAGCCCACCGATTGAAAGAATTGCCATCTGTCGGATGAGAATCGATTGACCAAAAAGTAAGACAATAAAGCCAATAAGGGTTGTCCCTATAGCAGAGCCAAGTCCTATTTTATTAGAGCCTTTTTCATGGACCTTAAGGCCAGAAAAATGGACAAGATACTCATTATTGAAGCCAATAAAGGTTGAGCTAAAAGCTAGTGCGATGGCATAGATCTGTGCGTAAAAGATGCGCAATAAGCCAAGTCCTGTTGCATAGGAAAGAGCAGTTCCTAAAGCAAGCAAGACAACCAGATTTAGTTGCCTGCAAAAAAAATAAAAGAGAGCAAGATTTAAAATTAAAGATAATCCGATGCAAAAATTGATATCGTAGTAGATAGCCTGATAGTTTGATAGTGAGAAGAAATCACCGCCGATAAAGGCAATTTTTTTGCCTAAATGAACAAGGTGATCAAAGACTACGGCTGTTTTTTCATAATCTAAGGGTGTTGTTCGGATAAAAGTGATGACTTTTTGACTGCTAGGCATGGCGATGCCCATCTGTTGTAGCACTAATTCTTTGAGGCCAAATGGATCTTGAGCAAGCTCGGTTAGCAGTAGCCCAGAACCAGGAAGTGCTGCAAGTTCCTGAGCTTTTGCTACGACTAAATCGATATAATCTGCTTGAAAGTGTCCATGGATTGTCTCTGGTGATAAACTACCCAAAAGATCGCCTAAAGCTTGACTTTGCTCGGTATCAAAACTAAGTAAATTTTTTTTCTGATATAAATTTTGTGTCATGATTTCATCAAGTTTTGCTCGCTCTGGAGGCAATAGGCCTTCATCAAAAATAAAGACATGCTTCATAAAGCCACTTTTTTCATGAAAGAAACGGTAGGCATCTCGTTCTTTTTTGCTCTTTAATTCAAGAGAAGACACAATATCTTGCTCTACCACCAGCTGGTAAGAAGCTAAAAAAGATAGTCCAAGGGTAATGAGCAATGTCACGAAATATTTCG
>CALBMD010000421.1 GCA_937896265.1 uncultured Pseudomonadota bacterium | reverse complement strand
AAATCCAACTAATACAAGCAAAGCAACAAACTTTACCTTAAGTTACCAGCATTGAAACTATAGAGTCTGGAGTATGCTGAGCCATCAGTGGCAATACTAAAGACCGTTCCTTTGTCGTTTGTTCCACAAAAAGAGGCCATTCCGTAAAGTTTGCCATCGGTGCCAAGAATGAGACCTCCAGAAGGAATACATCCGTCAGTCCTAACAGTAAAGCTATAGAGAACGGAGTATGATGAGCCATCAGTAGCCACACGAAAGATTGTTCCAACACCATCCACTCCACCTTGCGTAGTCGTCCCGTAAAGCTTGCCATCGGTTCCAAGGAGGAGACTTCCTGTTGGATGACTTCCGGCGGTACCTCCAGCAAAGCTATAGAGAACGGAGTATGATGAGCCATCAGTGGCAACGCGAAAGATTGTTCCATGATTATTTGTTCCACCACCCTCGGTCACCCCATAAAGCCTGCCGTCGGCGCCAAAAATGAGGCTTCCCGAAGGGCTTTCACCGCCAGAGCCTCCAGCAAAGCTGTGCTGACGAGTGAAGCCTTGAGGAGCATGATAGCTTTCACCAGAACCGGATGTGCCAGAACCGGATGTACCAGAACCGGATGTGCCAGAACCGGATGTACTAGAACCTGAGGCACCAGAACCTGAGGCACCAGAACCTGAGGCACCAGAACCTGAGGCACCAGAGCCTGAGGCACCAGAGCCTGAGGCACCAGAGCCCGATGCGCCAGCGTTTAGACTCATTTCCTCTACTGTAATCGGTACTGAGCTACTAATGCCTAAAACACTGTCGCTTACAGTGATCTTATTTTCTTGAACCGTGCCTAGCGTAAAGATGAAATTAGTCTTAACTACCTGGCCGGTAGAGGCCGGGACATCAATAACGAAAGGATTTGGCACCACCACCAATGACGATCGATCGTTAGTTGAAAAGGATAGATGACCTTTATAAGGTTGAGCTACATCGGTTATATTATTGATAGTAACTGTTGCGTTAAATGGCACACCAGCGGTCACCTTAGTAGGAACGGTAATAGCTAACTTGAAGGTATCGCCCAAGTTCATTGCCACTGTCTGGTTAGCGCTATTGCTCTCATTGCACGAAAGACCGAAAAACAAAAATACTGCGGTGGCTAAACATAAGGATTGTTGTTTAATTCTGATGAAGATCATGATTTTCTCCTTGCAAACAAACTTGAAATTTTACTAGAGGAGTGATGGTTCCTCGCTTCTTTAAATCACCTTCTTCCTAGAAATTCAGGTCTCAGTTATAGCATCTTAATCGATGCGGTTACCTGGTGCCAGCTTGGCTAAACGGCGAAACGGGACAGGAGCTATAAGCGTTTGCATCGTTTAGTATCATCTGTGAATTAGGGTTTTCGCGAAGGCGCTTTTGATCAACACTTAACGCACAGAGTATTGCTTCAGTATGCGCTAATACCTGAGGCATTGCATCGCAGCCATCGGCTGAACCTTCATCATCTGAGCCTGCATTGCGACGAATGTAATAGCTAGCAGTTGTTAGTCCCCCGATAAGAAAATATACTGATCCGACGTGAAATAGATCTTTGGTGAAGTGCCAAGCAAAGAGCTTAGGATTCTTTCGGTATATTGCGATATCATCTTTACGCTTTTGCAAATAGTCGAGTGGAGTATAAGAGCGAAGGTCGTTGTATTTGAATTCTTTCATTTTTGGTACCATGAAGCGGGCAATAACTGAGCCTGTCGTCACCTCTTTTGTTGCCATCTTAAACCCTGAACTAAGCTTTCCTTCAGTGAGGCCTAAGCTTTGATCGATACCATTTATGCGGCTATTCGCAAAAGCGGCCTCCAAAAAATGCGGATCAATCTTGATATCATATTTTTTCATTAGATCTGCTAGCTTAGCGCGATAATCGAGTTCCACATGAAATTCATAGGATCTATCGTATTGATCACAAGCTCTCCTTGCAAAAAGTAGAATATCGCTGACGGCCTCTTGCGGCATCTTTACATCTACTTCTTCACGATAACGCTCAAGCCACCATTTTTCCCTGCTCGTATCTATTTCTTGCTCAGATTCCTTTGAGATGAAAAAATCAAAATTTTTTGGATCGCTGCAAATTGGGTCAACAGTTTTTAAGATGCCTGTTTCAAGATTATCCATAGTACTACGAGCTAGGCTGATGCAAGAAGCAACAATAGCACGGTAACGCCCCTGATGCAATGGTGGTACAGGGATCTGCTTTTTTGTTGTATAGCCAGTATCGATCGGCAATTCATGGTTTTTATCAGTAAACAATTGCCAAAATACCATTTCACTGCGTGGATCGTTTTGGTACTCAATGAAATGTAACCCATCCTTTTTTTCCAGCTTAAAATTGTCAACTATCAAGCTTTTAGGATCAATAAAGTAGTTTTTATTTGTTTTTGCGGCTTGCTGTGCACCCTTATAATCGCCGACGGATAGTTTATTGGGGAAGGGGATGGGTTTGCCTTCTAAAGTTAGCATTGTTGCTCGATCCTGCAGAGGAATAAATAAGTCATTGGCAAAAATATAATTCTCAATTTGATATTTCCAAGAGATCGTGGGGTAATGCATGATTGAGTCGATATCATATGGAGAGTAGATGGTGCTCATTTTGTTAACCATCTTAGCCATTGCCGCAGATCCATCTTGAGGGATATTTTTCCAAATAACTTGGATAGAACTATCACGATCAACTCGTTGGTGTTCATGCGCAAAACCCATCGAATGGCCTAATTCATGGAGAAGCAGGCTTTTTCCACAAACCGATATCATGTGGAACAACTTAAGGGGTTGGGGTCCCTTTCTTCGCCCAACATAGGCTGATGCCGATGGTCCGATGGTATATAAAGACACAGGTTCAACTTGGATTTCGATGAAATCTAAAGCTCCTTGCGGGCTGTGGATAAAATTCCATCCCGTAGCTTCGCCGCTTGGCGATATCGTCCAGTCATGGGTTACCTCTGTGAACAGTCTTTCGAGTTTCTGAACAGAATCTATTTTATTAGTGCAGTCCTCCAAAAAAGGAGCGCCGATATCGTTCCACATGCCCGCAATGTCACTATCTTTAACTTTTGGATCGATGCGCCAATGAATTGTTGCGTTTGGCCAATAGCTGGTATTAAATGTTCCGCCCCAGAGAGATAGGTTTGGTGTTGGATCTTTAGGCTGCACCTGCGACAAGCGAGTACGCTCGTCGGCATAGACAGCATCGCCACTATCACTTTTGTATTCGATCGGGAGAGTTCCAAGGTTAGTAGCTACGAAACCATGATGGAGAGCAGTTGATTTTTTTTCGGCGCTTTTGGATTCGGGTTGTTCACTACCGGGTTTAGTGGATCGGCACCCAAAAAAAACAAAGAGGAGAAATATCAGCATGATTTTCTGCAAATACATTGTTCCCCTCTTCCTCTAACACCTAATAAGTCTATTATATGAGATTTATCAATAAATGGCGAGGTTGCGCTCAACTCTGATCTAGGCCGCTACTAGCGGGTTGCTGTTTTTTCATACTTTCCAGACAAGTACTCATGAGTCCCTTGAACATAGCTCCACACGACTCCTCCTGCTTTATTGACTATTTTGCCAGCAAGATAGCCAACTGTTCCTCCGACAACAGTACCAGTAGCAATAGGCAAGATTACACCTGAAGCAAAGGTACTTCCGACACTTGCGAGAGGCAGGGCAGAGCCTGCTGCAACCTGTGCTATAGAAGCAAAAGCAATACCCCCTACAGTAGGAACTGCTGCAATTGCCCCAATAGCTGCGCCAGTACCCATCAAGGTGTCCAATCAAACTTTGTTATCGAGGACCCATAAGCTTAATCTTGGACCACTTTTTCAATAGCTTTCTCAAGATCTTCAAGTTTGATTGGTTTTGAGATATAGCTATTCATTCCAACAGCAAGGCATTTTTGTTTGTCTTCTTGCATGGCATTAGCAGTCATAGCAATAATGGGGATATTGGTAAAATTAGCAGTCTTTAGTGTTCTAATTTTCTCTGTTGCTTCATAGCCGTCCATTTCCGGCATTTGACAGTCCATTAATATTAAATCATAGGGAATCTGCCGTAGAGCATCAATAGCCTCACTGCCGTTAGCTACTGCATCAGCGCGATAGCCTAATTTTTCTAATTGTCTCAAAGCGACTTTTTGATTCACGGCATTATCTTCTGCTAATAAGATACGTAGAGGGCGCTCTCGATTCTTATTTTTTCTCATCAAGCGGCTATTTTCGTTTGCTGTAATAGTTTTTCCTATCTCTAATTTGAGAGTAAACCAAAATGTCGAACCTTTACCTTCTTCGCTTTGTACGCCAATATTTCCCTGCATTAACTGCACTAATTTCTTCGAAATAGACAGGCCTAGACCCGTGCCACCGTAGCGACGACTGATGGATGCATCCGCTTGTGAGAAAGATTGAAACATGCGATCCATGCTAGATTTAGGGATACCGACGCCAGTATCTTCTACCTCAAATCGAAAATCATATGTGGTTGTATCTAAGGACTTTGCCTCTATTTTTAATAGTACATGACCGCTTGCAGTGAATTTAATAGCGTTGCTGATTAAGTTTGTGAGAATCTGTCGCAACCGGCCAGGGTCGCCTTTAAAACATTTTTCCCACTTTCTATCACCATTTAATAAAAGCAGAATACCTTTTTTTCTCGCAGCGAATTGAAGAGTTTTATGAACATCATGAAGAAGCTCGTATAGATCAAAATCAACAGTTTCCAAATCTAATTTGCCAGCTTCGACTTTTGAGAAATCTAAGATATCGTTAATGATGGTTAATAAGGTATCTGCTGATCGGCGAATAGTCTCCGTGAAATCACGTTGTTCCTGGTCAAGGCTAGTATCAAGCAATAGACCTGTCATGCCAATGATGCCATTCATAGGAGTACGGATCTCATGAGACATATTTGCTAAAAATTCTGATTTTATTTTTGAAGCTTCCAACGCCGATTTAGCATTAATTCTCGCGGCTTCGTTTTCTTTTTCTTTTTGTTTTAACTCCTCTTCTAGCCGACGTCGGCGGGTAATATTAACACCAATACCGACCATGCCTTCCACTTCTCCGTAAATGCTTCTAAGTGGTGTAATGGAGTTTTGCCACCAACTATCATTATGATGCATCTCAAACTGGACATGCTCACCGGTAAGTGCTGTGTGAAGATGTAGCAAAACATCTTGCGAAGCTTTATTGAGTTCAAATACACTATGACCAATTCGATCTTTGGATGTGACGCCCAAGCGTTCGGCTTCTAGACCTTCATAGAAAGTAAAAAGGCCTTCAGCGTCAGTGGCCCAGACGACACCTTCGATGTTGGAAACAACAACACGGGTGCGAGTTTCTAAGTCTTTTACTTGCCGCAGCTGATCTTTTTGCAGCTGAATGTTGGTACAGGTCCCTACCCACTTTGTTACAATTTCTTCGCTAAAAAGTGGTTTTACCATCAAGTAAAACCAATTGAAATGACTATCTTTGTAGCGGACTCGATACTCAAGCTCGTAACCTACGCCGCTTTTTATTGCGGATTCTACAGCTTTTAAATAATTATCTAAATCATCAGGGTGTATTAATTTTTTCCACAAAGGATCATTTAGAGTTTTAGGAGTCTTAGTGAAGTAGTCATCCCATGGTTTATTAGTCCAGAGAATGTTTCCTAGTTTGTCGCTCACCCAAGCCATTTGTGACATATGAGTTGCAATAGCTTCAAAGTTTTCTCGCGCGTCCTCATGAGCAAGTTTTTCATCTGTTACATCGCGAGCTGTTCCATACATGGTGCTACCAAAAGGAATCGAACGCCAAGATAGCCATCGATATTCACCATTTTTGTGGCGGTAGCGATTTTCGAAAGATAGGATAGATTCACCATGCTCAACCTGACGTTTGACAGCATCTAGAGTTGCTTGAATATCATCTGGATGGATAAGATTAAGATAAGGAATTTTGCAAAATTCTTCAGGAGAATAGCCAAGCATATTCGTGCAAGCAGGATTGACTCTTTTGAAAAACCCATCTTTATCTGCCACACAACAAATATCAAGTGAAGTAGAAAAGAAAATATCTCGCTCGGTTTCAGCTTGCTTTATTTCACTGATATTTTCTGAGACGCTAAGTAGAAAAACAGTTTGGCCATTTTCATTAAGAATAGGAATTTTGCGACTGCGTAGGAGATGTGTCCCTGATCGGTAGTTGACTATATGATCAAATGGATCGCCTGGCAGGCATGAAGAAATAACATTAAGATCAGCATTGTATATGCTATCTACTTCGGTCTTATCTATAGCCATATCAAGACTGGTTTTGCCTATGATTTGGCTCCATGGGATGCCAAGAAGTTCTTCGCCACTTTTATTAATATGAATAATCTGCAGAGTTTTAGCATCTTTGACTATGATAGAACTAGGTAGGTGTTCTATGATTTGATCAAGAAGACGAAGCGAAGAACTTGTTTCTAAATTTTCTTTTCGCGACAGTTCCTCATTTGCATTTAATGTTGCGCTGGCTACCCAAAGCAAAATATTTATGAATAAAGTAATGACGATAACTGTTAACGCAGTGATTGTATGCGGATCCAAAATATTAGCTGCTTCAAATTGTAGCCTAAGCCATCCTATAGCAAAGGGGCTTATTATTGTAAGTGGTAGCATTTTACGTAAAAATCGACTACCTACCCCCTTACGAAATAAGATAGCACCTACTCCTTGCGGATCATCTCTTAATAGTAAGGCTATGCCGGCAGCGAGTAGAGTGACTATTGACAAGATTGAAATAGAACTGTTGGTGTGAACTTTATGTAAGCTGTGGATGTCAAAGGCATGACCCATCATAGCGATAAAAACTAAAGATAAACCAGAAATAATCAAGCAGTCGCTAAGGCGTGCCCAGACCTTGGTCTTGGTAAGGGAGCATAAAAGAGCTGTTATATAAAAACAGAGTATGCAAGAACCAATGAAAGACATCCGCTCAGTAAAGCCTAATAAGTGTGCTGGATCTTTAATCCATGCCCATAAAGTGATGATA
>CALBMD010000420.1 GCA_937896265.1 uncultured Pseudomonadota bacterium | reverse complement strand
ACGAGATAACGTGATGTGACTGGAGTTCAGACGTGTGCTCTTCCGATCTGCTTTTCAAAATAGCCGCTCATCATGGCCTTACTTTTAACTAAAACCTCACTATCAGGAGCAATAGCAATCTGAACCTCTCGCAGAGGTTGCCCAACGCTGCCTCGACGGATTGCTGTCAAACGGTTGCAAGATATTAATGGGTGTTCAGTCATTCCATAAGCTTCAGAAATCAAAAGGCCATGATTAGCAAAAAAATCCATGACTTTAAGAGGAAGCTTCGCCCCAACGGAATACATTGCTGCTATTTGCCCACCGAACAGACTGCGTATTTTGGAATAAACTAAACGGTCTGCCAACTTATATTGGATAGCTAAATTCTTTGGTATCACTTCCCCACTATTCATAATGTCATGATAGCGACGTCCAACAAAATTGGCCCAATTAAACATATTTTTCTTGATAAAACCCACATCATCTAATTTTTCGTGGATCCTTTGATAAATTTTTTCGTAAAGGATAGGTATTGATGCAAAAATATTAGGTCGTACTTCCAGCAAATTTTCAGGAACTTTATCAATGCTTTCAGCAAAAGAAACAGTACCACCGCTACATACGAGAACACTAATCATTTCTAGCCTAGCAAACACATGAGGCAATGGCAGGAATAACAGTAACCTAGGCCAATCACTCTTACGTAACCCTTCGACAAATCGCAGATGAATACTAGTCCAACTAGCAAATAAAACAGCTTTATGGCTAAGCACTACTCCCTTGGGATCTGAGGTTGTTCCTGAGGTATATACGATAGTACAGATGTCTTCTGGCTGTTGCCTATGCATTGCTGCTGTTAATGCTGCTGAAAGTCGATTCTTATCTTCCCTCTGTATAGCTACAAAATCATGATAATGAATACATTTAAATGGTAGACTTTGGTCAAAAATCAAATGCTTATCAAGAGCTATCAGCAACTTTAAATGCGGAATAGAGGCTGCGATTTTCTTAATCTTTTCGTACTGCTCCTGATTGGAAACAAAGATAGCTTCTGCTTTAGAAGCTACCAAGATATGAGCTACCTGGTGAGCTGTAAGATTGCTGTATAAAGGTACGCTCACCATGTTAGCAGATAGGGCGCCAAAATCAGCTACTAACCATTCAGTGCTATTTTCAGAAAGAATAGCAAAATTGCATTTAGGCCGAATCAAGTTCCTTTCAGATGCTGCTAGAAGCGCACATCCGAAACTTTTCACCATGCTATAAAATTCTCGATAAGATAAATACTCGAACCGACCACCCATCTTAATTCCAATGCAACGGCGATGACTCAAGTCTTCTAAATAACTGAACAAAAGGTGTGGAATCGTGTTCTTCTCTCGCCTCATCCAGCTGTCTTGTCTAGTTGGTGGACCTCGCCTTACATTCTGCTGCATAAATCCTCACAATAACCAATGATCTTGGCAGAGTATTATCGGAAGCCGTTAAGAAAAATTTATTGTTGGCTTTTTGCGGCAGAGAAAAGCATCTGTATTCCTATGCTTTTCTAAAACTTTTCTTACTGAAATTTCAATTTTGATAAGACCATTCTCATGCTTTTAGTAAAAACCCCGAAGAAAGATAAGGCAATTCACCCC
>CALBMD010000419.1 GCA_937896265.1 uncultured Pseudomonadota bacterium | reverse complement strand
AGACATACATTTTTTTTATTATTCCCCTCATGACTTACCCAATACAAAGACTCACCGATCTTAATCTCTGATAAGCGCAAAGAAGAATAAGCGTCATTTTTTAATCTAAAATAGCTTTGACTGATTTCTAGTGGTGTCAGTATTGGCTGCTCAGGGGAAAACAAATTAGCAAAAATAAGTCCACAAACAAACACTGACAAATGCGAAGCTAAGGGCGGCCAACCGTTTATAGACAGTCGCATCGACGCAAATCCTCGCGAGAGCGAAAGGGGTAGACAAAAAAAGCTGTCTGCTCTTTTGCACAAATAAGATCAGCAAAAAGACATAAAGACGCTGCTGCTTGCAAAGGAGAAGCTGTCTGACCACTTTCTGGTGGTAAACAATGAACTAGCGGCTCTTCTAAATAAGAAGCCAATGAAACCTGACAAACATCAAGATTGGCCTTTTCCATCATAAAACTACTTATTCTCCCCATAAAAATGGCGACATAAAAGCCAAAAAATATGTGCGTAAATAAGCTCATATTTTTCCCAAATAACGAATCTTATAGTTTGGCCAAAGAATTACAAAAGGACTTTTTTCTGGTTTAAACACTTGATAAAAATGTTGTTCGGTTTTGCAGACTCGAAGCTTCTTTAAGAGTGAGGCTTCTTTTTTTACTAAATCTTGCGTCTTTTCTGGAAAAGCGCGTTGCAAAAAAAAAGCTGCCGATCTGACATTACGCTTTGTCAGCTCTTGATGAGCACACAATACAATCTGGCGTTGCCTAAGAAGATTGTGTTTAACATCGTCAAGGCTTTTATCTAGTTTTTGGATCATGCTTGCATAAAATCCCAAAGAAAAGACCAAAACAGCAAGATTTCCTAGATGTATCAAAGAAAAATTCATTCTTTAGATTAGTTAGTACAGACTAAGCCATGAAGCGACTTGTGTGCCTATCCTGCAGTTTCTCTTTTGCAATTTTTTTTTTTTACAAATAATGGTAATGAATGGATAACAATAGTTCTTTATTTGACAAGAGAACAAATATGCATCCTAATCATCCAGATCTTCGATCTTTTATTGAAGTAAAACAGCATTCTGATTTTCCAATTCAAAATCTTCCCTATGGCGCTTTTTCAAATTCCAAATTTTCTATACCCCAAATTGGAATTGCTATTGGCGAATATATTCTGAATTTGAGTGCTCTTGAAAGAGATGGCATCATAAAAACTTCTACAGATATCTTTCAAAGCGGCACCTTGAACAAATTTATGGACTACACTCCAGATTTTTGGCGAGAGATTCGAGAGAAAGTTAGCCAATTATTACGCCATGACAATCCAATTCTACAAAAAGATTTTGCTAATATAGGACAAAGCAAATATTTTGAAGCTCAAGATAAAGTCCAGATGCATCTTCCTGCATACATTGGTGACTATACTGATTTTTATAGCTCCAAAGAGCATGCTTCAAATATTGGCTCTATGTTTCGAGATAAAAATAATCCACTTTTACCAAATTGGCTGCACCTGCCGATAGGGTACCATGGCCGTTCCAGCTCAATTGTCATCAGTCAAACTGCTGTAACAAGACCAAGTGGCCAAGTCTTTGTTGAAGGAAGCGATGGCCCAATTGTAACAGCTAGCCAACGTCTTGATTTCGAATTGGAGATGGCATTTTTTGTGGGCAAAGGAAACAGGCTTGGCATCCCTTTAGCCATTGAAAAAGCGGAAGACTCGATCTTCGGCCTCGTCCTTCTAAACGACTGGTCAGCGCGCGACATTCAAAAATGGGAATATGTGCCCCTTGGACCATTTATTTCAAAGTCTTTTGTTACCTCAATCTCACCATGGATTGTCTCTCTTGAGGCATTAGAACCCTTTCGCACAAGTGGGCCAAAACAAGATCCTGAGCCACTAGATTATTTAAAAAACCCCGCAGAAAAAACTCATCACAACCTTAACCTTGAAGTGCTGTTAAAAACAGAAAACCTGACTACTCCCGTCTGTCTTTGCAAGACAAACACAAAATACTTATATTGGAGCATGGCCCAACAGCTAGCCCATCACACAAAGACAGGTTGTAATCTACGCAGTGGTGATCTTTTAGCTTCAGGGACAATCAGTGGTGCAGATCGATCTGCCTATGGTTCTTTAGTTGAGATTTCTTGGGGCGGCAAAGACCCCTTTATCTTACCAAATGGCGAAAAAAGATCTTTTCTTCTTGATGGCGATGAAGTTATTATGCGTGCCTGGGGCGAGGGAAAAGGTTATCGCATAGGCTTTGGTGAAGTGCGAGGTAAGATCCTTCCTGCTCATACAACTAGCGTCTAAACATATGGAAGTATCTTGGCATCTGTTCGTAGCGCTCTTTTTAAATCACAAGGCTATTTAGTTTTACCTAACTTTATTTCTGAATTTGAATGCGACCAGTTACGCTACCAAATGGACCTCCTACTTGCTCAAGCTAATACTAAAGACCCTAGTATCTTTTCAACCCGTAATCGCCAACACACTCAATCAGAGCGCTTTTTTCGATCAAGCACATCTATTGAATTCTTCTTTGAAGAAGAAGCTTTTAATGAAAAAGGCGAGCTTATCTATCCAATTAGCAAAGCTATCAACAAGGTTGGTCACGCCTTACACCAAAAGGATACTGTCTTTTGTCGCTTTTCATGGGACAAAAGATTTCTTGATTTAGTACGGGAGTTTTCAACCATGAAGACACCCCATATCGTCCAATCGATGTATATTTTTAAACAAGCTTGGATTGGCGGCGAGGTAAGCTGCCATCAGGATGCCAGTTTTTTAGATACCACACCCTCAAGTTTGCTTGGTTTATGGTTGGCTTTAGAAGATGCTGACGAAGAAAACGGTTGCTTGTGGGGCATTCCTTATGATGACCAAGAACCTCTTAGAAAAAAATTTCTATGCGACCCTCATAACAACACGTCTATGCATACTATCGATGAGAGTCCATTTGCAATGAAAAGGCTTATCCCTCTGCCCGTAAAAAAAGGCTCTCTAATCCTACTTGATGGTAATTTTGCTCATTTAAGCTATGCGAACAGATCAGGCAAGACTCGCCATGCTTATTCAATGCATATCATTGATAAAGAGCTTTATTATCCTGCAACCAATTGGTTAAAGTTTGATTCTCACTGTCCATGGATTGAATAAAAAGAAAAGCACATTATCAAAACGCTCCTTAGGCCCCAACAATAGGGTAAAAGTATTGTCAGAGCCCAAGAGAGATATTAAGGCCTAGTATTAAATTTGCTTAACAGATCCCCAACAGAATAATGCTTAGCAGCAACAGGGCTTTGTTTTTCAAACGGCTTACGCGGCTTGTTTGATTTTAAAGGAATATTTCCCTTTGGCTCATTACGCATCTGATGACTTTTTTCTGTAGCTTTTGGTCTTGCTGTACTTGTTTGGCTAGCAGGAGTACGGCAGCTTAAGCTAATTCTCTTACGAGCCATATCAACATCAAGAACGTAAACATCAAGAACCTTACCGACACTAACAACAGCGCAAGGATCTTTAACAAAATCATTCGACAGCTCACTGACATGCACAAGCCCATCTTGGTGCACACCGATATCAACAAAAGCGCCGAAATTAGTCACATTAGATACTGTTCCTTGCAGCTTCATACCGATAGTCAGGTCTTCAATACGTGAAACAGCATCAGAAAAGGTAAGTTGAGAGCCTGAAGCACGAGGGTCTCTTCCAGGTTTAACTAACTCTTTGGTAATATCAATGAGAGTTAAGCGACCAACTTCATCGCCGACATATTTGTCTAAAGCAAGTGAGTCGATCATCTCTTTCTTACCGATAAGATCAAGAACAGGCACACCCAAATCAGTTGCCATCTTTTCCACTACCCCATAATGCTCAGGATGCACAGAGGAGTTATCAAGTGGATTTTGGCTATCAGGTACACGTAAAAATCCTGTCGCTTGTTGGAAGCTCTTAGCACCAAAGCCCTTAACTTCTCTTAGAGCCTCGCGACTAGTGAAAGAACCAACGCTATCACGGTGGCTTACTATACTTTTTGCAAGGCTTGGCCCAATGCCTGAAACATACCCTAAAAGCTTATAGGAAGCCGTGTTAACATTGACACCGACATTGTTTACACAACTTTCTACTGTTTCTTTTAGAGAATCGCTCAATTTTGTCGCATTGCAATCGTGCTGATACTGGCCGACGCCAATAGATCTTGGCTCAATTTTAACAAGCTCTGCCAATGGGTCTTGCAACCTGCGCGCGATAGAGATAGCGCTTCTAATTGTTGGATCTAGATCAGGGAACTCTTCTCTTGCAATAGCGTCTGTTGAGTAAACACTAGCGCCTGCTTCATTAACGACAACACGGCGCACATCTAATTTGAATTCCTTCATCGCTTTAATGACTAACTGGTCAATCTCTCGGCTGCCAGTTCCATTACCGATGGCAATATAACCAACCTTATGTTTCGTAGCTAAAGCCGCAATGATCTTGACAGTCTCAAGACTAGCTTTGTCATTTTCATTACGCAAATGCGGGTAGACTGTTGTGTGCTCTAAAACCGCACCTGTCTGCGAGACCACTGCTAACTTAGATCCCGTTCTAAGCCCAGGGTCAATACCCATGACCGACATTTTAGGAATAGGTGGCAGCATCAGCAGCTTTGCCAAATTGCTAGAAAATACCTTGATAGCCTCAGCTTCTGCTTTAGTTTTTAGGTGAATACGAATCTCAGTTTCAACCGACGGCGCCATCAAACGTTTGTAAGAATCAGAAATAACGTCCTCTTGCCAAGCGCCAAATGCTTGGCTCATAGCAGAAGCGCCACAAACAGCTCGGGATAGCTCTTTTAGTACCTGCGGCTCATCCACTTCAATGCTAACGCGTAAAAACTTCTCTGCTTCTCCTCTCCTTACAGCCATAATGCGATGGGAAAGAGCAGTATTAATTGATTCGCTATAATTAAAATAATTCTCAAACTTAGAACCATCTTTTTTACTAGATTTCTTTTCTTTATCTGCTTTATCTAACGAAAGATCAAAATTTTCATGCTTGGTCGCGACAATCTTGCCGCTAGCAAAACTACGCTCTCTAACTACTGAACGAAATTCTGATGTCTCATTAATTCTTTCAGCATAGATATCGCTAGCGCCTGCTAAA
>CALBMD010000418.1 GCA_937896265.1 uncultured Pseudomonadota bacterium | reverse complement strand
TATCTATGTCCATCTTGATCTCTACCGCATCAGTGAACAAGATTTAGCTTTTGCCGATGATTTGTTAAATTTTGATAGCCCGATAAGCGGCCTTTTTATTGAATGGCCAAAAAGCGCCTTCTTTGCCACCAACCTGATTAAGCGTACTCACCAAATGGTGATAGAAACTCATCAGGACAAACGCTATTACTCACTTTCACTATTTAATTAGCCTATACTTAGATTTTCCTTTGCTAGCTGGCTTGTGCTCTTTAGAGCCTAAACAGCCTCATGTAAAAACCGCGCAATAGTGCCCTTTCCTTTGGGCCGATTATAATATTTTTTCCAATACGACGCCTGATCTTCTAAGCTGAGAGGAACTGCCTCTGCTACTGTCGCCAAAAAAAGTCGTGCTGCTAAGCATGAATATGCAGGCATAAGACAGCTTTCCCAACTGCAATCTTCATAGCTAATCAAAACACCTAATTCTTGTGTTAGATACTGATTAGCCACAGCGATAAGGCCAGATAACGACGTGTGAGATTTGACATTCTTTGAATCAAAAAACCCGATGGCATCAATCTGCCAGATACCACCAAAATATCCAGGCCTATAAGTATCTGCATCTTCTCCCAAACACGATTCAATTTTTGCGATACGAAATAAGAACAGAGAAATATCAGCAAGCTTTGCTGCAAGTGAGACGTGTCGTACAAATTCAATAGCTGCTCGTGTTACCGTTTCACCCATCACTCTAGGCTGAAAGTGTGGCTTACAAAGATGTCTCTGACAAGCAATAAGCTGCCTTTTTAATACATCTTGCTGCTCTTGTTTTTTTACCAGAGCTTTTTGGCACTGCGCATGGTCTTTTAGACAAGTTGCAAGCTCTTTCTTTTTTGTCTTGATTTCAGAAAAAAGCACCTGAGCATGCAAAGCAAGTGACATTTGCTTTTTTAAAACCTCATCTATCTCTTTAGAAACCTGGGCTATTTCATCACTTAGCTCAAAAGATTGACTTGCGAGCAAGCGATAGCTTAAAGCAAATAAGACGAAAAATGCTAATTTGCCTCTAATGCTCTTTATCTTCGTTAACCATGCCATGCTTTTAACCAGGTTATTTCTATCTCGTAACAAAGCTTTGCCCCAATGCTTTCGCATTATGGTCAGTTTGATCTATTATAAATAGCCTAAACCCTGGTTTAGAAATTATTTACAACCGAGGTTTTTTTTTGCTTTTTGGCAAAATTGCTGTATCCCGTTTAGGATTGATTAAGATCGGAAATCTACGAAAATTGAGAGCCAAGAAAACTTCTGCCGCCATACCATCATAAGTTTGATATCAAATACGGCTATATTCATGGTGAGAATAGATTTTCTGTTAGCTAGTGAGGGGCATGCGAGTTGCGATCCTGGGATAAAAAAATGGCCGTGCTGGAGGGTGTTTCGGATGTGGGCTCCACCCATTGAGCTACGAGCTCAAGATCGCCCAACAAGAATTTGGCCTTAGCCTTTTCTCCAGCATTAATCAGAAAAGTACCAGAACAAGGAAGCGGATTGTAGGAAAGTTTGTTGTTTACGTATCTCAAAGCAGTTTTATTGCGCGAAGCAAAGTCCATAATCAAAAGGTCTTGGTTCGGAAGCAGAAATATAACTGCATGTATTCGCGATACAAAGCGACTATCAGTACTTATATCACAGAACGGCACTCGGCTGCCATCTGTGGCTTTCTTCATGCTTTGGCCAATCGACATGAATGGTCGCTCAGCTGAAACAACTAATTTTATGCCGTTTAAAGTCCAATGTCCTGGGACTCGAGTGCACCAAAATGGAAGTTTGGCTGCAAAATTAGGAATCAGCCGATTAGCGAAGTTCGTTAATAATTGCTTTGTGTCCCTGAAAGCTACATTAAGATCTGGGTCGGAAATCAACTCATCATATCTTTTGCGCAAATCCTTAAATTCTGTCTCTGATATTTCAGTAATTAAGTATTGTTTTTGATCTGGCTGCTTTGCGCTTTGCTCCTGCATTGATCGCACTATCGTCGCTACCGTACTTGCCACTATATCACTGTCTTCTCCTCCCCCCGCGACAAGAACAGAACCTTTGAGAGCAAAAAAAATGAGCAAATAATAGGGCTTAAATAATTTGGATATGGACATACCTTTTAACTTTCTTATATGCGGTGCAGAGGATGAAATCTTAACGTGAAATAGCAGGCTAAAACTCAACAGTCAACTTAATTCTTGTGACGATAGAGCGTTTTTTCAAACCCCACAGAGCGCGAACACCACATTTTAAATCCCGAGGAAACCACCGCCAAAGCTCTAGAAGAATAGATTGGCCTTGAACTAAAAACGCTCCAAAGTATAACCAAAGGGAAACACTGTGAGTTTTGGATTAGCCGTTGTCTAAGATATAAAAGAGGCATCCAAAGCACGAACATGAACATGTTGTTTAGAGAGCCGTGATGAGCTTGAATAATTGAACAGAATCTTTGGGAACCGATCCCACCGCTTGACCAAAAAAAATGCTCTGTTTCAGATGAGTAAAGACGAGCTAAAAATTGCTACGGCAAATTTTCACTCTCAAGCTTCCTTCTTGGTGGATAACCTCACACAAAGATTCATACCTTATCTAGCCGATAAAAATCATCGAAACTAATTTTCACCCGAAACCTTGAGCAGAGGCTCGATATGAGTTTTATCGGCCTTCACTAGCATGTCTGCATGATATGCATCCACTCAGTCTTCTCAGCGCCTTAGAGAAGAGCGAGGACGCTTTACTGGACTATTAACCAATGCCAATATTGCCATTCAAGATGTGGTACTAGAAAAAACCGAATCCGTTCTCGAACTCGCTATCAATGCAAGATCATTATGAGAAACGATGAATGCGACAGAACGACACGGGTTGTTAAATGAAGTCGTTTCGAACCCGGTCTTAGATGGTCCAACACTTCGATTTGATTTGAAAAAACCGTTTGCAGTGCTTGTAAAAATGAAGGGAAAAGAAGAGTGGCGCACCCGGAGCGATTCGAACGCCCGACCCCCAGATTCGTAGTCTGGTGCTCTATCCAACTGAGCCACGGGTGCATAAAAGGGACACTATTCACTAAAAAGTCGTTCTTAGCAAGAGTTAATGGCGGAGAGTCAGGGATTCGAACCCTGGGAGCAGTTTCCCACTCGCATCCTTAGCAAGGATGTGCCTTCAGCCACTCGGCCAACTCTCCATAGTCTATTTATAAACAGCTAAAACTCGCCTGACTTTTAGCTCCTACTACCTACTAATTAGCTATAACTAGCAGTATTAGATAGAAGCTTAGAGTTAGCTTTTGGCGGAGAGAGAGGGATTCGAACCCCCGGAAAGTCGCCCTTCAACGGTTTTCAAGACCGCCGCTTTCGACCGCTCAGCCATCTCTCCATAAAGCCCAAAGCTAAAACTATGGAACCGGCAGCTTAACAAGATGGTCGTGAAAGTCAAGCAAAATTACCAAATTAAGATTTTAAAAAATCTTTAACCATCTCTTTTTCAGCTATAAGCTCTTTACAGCTGGCTTCGATTTTAGCCTTAGCATACGAGGAAAGCTCAATCCCCTCGACAAGCTTATACTTTCCCGAGCCTTGCGCTAAAAGTGGCATCGAGCAAATAGTGTCTTTTGGTAAGCCATAGCTTGTACCCAAGTCAGAGTAAACAGCCGCTGAAAAAGAAGCCTTACCACGGCCGCCAGAGAGGTTTTGTACATGATCAATCAAGGCTGATGCAGCTGAGCCTGCTGAGGATTTACCTCTAGCTTCAATGATAGCCGCTCCTCGCTCCTGCACTGTTGGCATAAACTGCTGCTCATACCAGGCGCGTTCTGGAAAAATATCAATAATCCTCTGCCCTTTTACCTTAGCGTTCTCAAAATCTGGGAACATAGTGCTGCTATGATTACCCCAGATGGTAAGAGCTTCAATATCTTTGACATTTACCTTAAGCTTTTTAGCAATTTGAATCTTGGCACGATTCTCATCCAAAGCGGTCATCGCTGAAAAACGCTCTTTTGGTATATCCTGGGCGTTCTTTAGAGCAATAAGAGCGTTTGTATTGCATGGATTACCTACGACACAAACCATTACTTTTGATGATGCTTTTAACAAAGCCTTGCCTTGTTCAACAAAAATAGGCCCGTTGGCTAAAAGCAAATCACTGCGGGCCATTCCTTTTAAACGCGGACTCGACCCGATCATCAACGCCCAATCGGTATCAGCAAAAGCTTTAGTTGCCTCAGAAAAACAGTCCACAGTACCCAGGGTAGGAAAAGCACAGTCATCAAGCTCCATAGCTACCCCTTCAGCTCCTTTAACAGCCTCAGGGATTTCAAGCAGCTTCAGATCAACCTGTACATTGTCACCAAAAACCTCACCGCTTGCCAGCCGAAAAAGCAGACTATAGGCTATTTGGCCTGCCGCACCAGTCACAGTCACTTGAACTCTTTCCATGCCTTGCCCCCTTCTAATTAAACTATGTTCTAAAAGCCTTCCTGAGCTTTTGCAGAAAAAGACCCAACGATCGCTCTTGCTTAAAGCTTAAGACAAGCTCCTGCTCTTTTAAAGTATAGTTGGCCATTAAAAAAAAACCGCTGCTTTCCTCACCAGCCTCAACCTTGGTCAAAAGCTGCAAAAAAGTGTCTGATAGGTTCATCGCCTTGTTAACCGCCTTTTTTTGCGCCTTAGTCAAAAAAAGCTCGTTCTCTGATGAGGATAATACAAGAATTTTTCTTTGATTAAATGAGATTACCTCAATCTTCTCTACTAAGTCAGGATCTAAAGTCTGACGCCAGTGCTTAGGGATAAATCCTCGACAAAAAGGATTTAGTGACTGAATTTTTTGGCAAAATTTTTCTTTTGGCTTGATAAAAGAATAAAATTGGCTTTGCAACATATTTCTACTCATTGTGATTTTCAGGCCAATTTTGCCACTGGTTGCGAAGATTAACAATATCTACTTTTCTCAAAAGCAGCAAATAGCCACAAAACTCCAATTTTTGATTCGTTTCTCGCCTCAAAATAAGGTAGCGTCTTGAAAAGGCGCAAGGCTTTAAAACTCTTGAAAGCAAAAGAAATGTTTGAAAGCATTGAAAAGAGAACCAACTCCCAACTCTCCTCTCATAATGAGGGCTTGATATTAAACGCGTCGATTCTTTCCTTTGATGCCGCCAAAGAAAACAATCTTTGCTTTCTTTCGAGCCCGCCAAAAAAGGCGACTTCCTCTCTAAAGAGGATTATAGCCACTGAAGAGACGCTACGCATTCTTGGTAAAAAAAGCCTTTTTACTAGCGCCCTTGTCTGCCAATACAACCGACCTTTTTCTATTGGCAACCTAAAGCTTGAACTTTTCCCATCTGGTCACTGCTTGGGAGGGGCCCTGCTTTATCTTGAGTACCAGCAAGGTTCAATGCTTTATGCTCCTAGGCTCCTTTTAGATAAAGTATCTTACTTGCGGAATTTGCAACTTCGCGAAGCCAACACGCTTGTCCTCAAAGCTGACCAACCGCTCATTGGCCATCAAGTTCCAAGCCGCCACAAAGAAAAAGAACGGCTTATTGCTCGGGTCTTATCCTTGCAAGCAGAAGGGCTCTACCCGCAGATCTTCTGCAAAAGTTTAGCCCTGGCGCAAGAGATCACCCTTGCCCTGTCTAAGGAAAAAGTTTCTGTAGTTGCCCATCCGCAAATATACCGCCTAAACAAGATCCATGAGACCTTTGGTACGGCTTTTGTCCGCTACTCTATGCTCTCAAAAGCGAGAAGGTCTCATGATAAAGTTATCTTGATGCCTCTTGAGCTTTTAGGCACAAGCAACACCTTACATCATCGACCAGTTCTTTTAGTTGAGGACTACAAAGATAGCCTACCACGTCTTTTTTCCTCAAAGAATTATGAATCTTTTTTTATCAGAGAGTATAGCTTTGGCCATGAACTTGAGAGTGTTATTAAGGCTGTAAAACCAAAGACCCTCTATTTTTTTGGTGGCTATGCTAATGAGTATAAAAAATATTTTTCTCATGCAGCCAAAACAGTAGACCAAATTTTTTCCCCTGATAAACCGCCTCTTTTTTAGTTCTGATATAATAAAAAAGACCACTCTTAGGAGTACATAACATGACAAAGCCGCACGAGCCCTGGCTTTTGAGCTTTTTTCATCTATTTTTGCTTTTATCGCTAATTTTTTTGGCTGCTAGTTTGGCTAGCTTTTCACCATTAGACCCAAGCTTTTTTTCTTACTCTCTGCCATATAACCCACCAACCAATATTGGAGGCGATGTCGGTGCCAATTTAAGTGGTTTTTTGATGTTCTTTCTGGGCCTTGCTTCCTATCTAGCTATTTTCTTTCCTTGGGTTATTTTGGCTGTTCATTTTATAAAACGCAAAAAAAACACCCATCTTCTAGCGTTGATTTTTGCGACCTGCATGACAACTGCAAGCGCTTGTTATCTACTAGCTGTTTTTGTACCAAACATCATGCTAGACGGTATTTCCTATCCAAGCTCTGGAATGCTTGGAATATATCTTTCTTCCTACCTAAAACCACTATTAGGCAACTTAGGGTCTATCATGCTATTGCTTTTTTTCTCTTGCCTTAGCTTTTTCCTCTTACAAAAAAAGGAATTCATGTCTTTTCTTCGTAAGCGTAAGGAGCAACATGCACCAAAATCTCTTTAAGCCTTAGCGCCATCGCTTCAATAGAAAAACTCTTTTGTGCCAAAATCGCTCGCTTCTGGCGATTTTCTTGACTTTCATTCGCACTATTTTTAATCAGCTGATAAAGCAAAAATACAGCTTCTTCCTCGCTTTTACCGGCGTAAGAAAGGCCTGCTTCCAGAAATAACAGCTCTTCCGTTGAACCAGCGCCTGACACCAAAATTGGCGTGCCACAGAGCAAAAACTCTGCACCTACTCGACAGATAAATTCTGAACCAAGACTAGGGATGACTCCTAAAACAGCTTGATTCATGCGCTGACAAAGATCAAAGACCTTTCGCTCAACAATCTCAACATCTTTATCTAAGCTTAGGCCTAAGCTTGCCAAGGCAGAAGAAATCTGTTTGGCTGTTAGATTAGCAGCTTCACCAACAATGACTAAACGGATATGAGCCATATCAGAATAAGTGGCTTTCACTCGCGCAAAGAGTTTTAAAAAAGACAAATGACCCTTAACAGGATCTAACCTCCCAACAATAAGAAGTTGCTGAGAGTAGTCTAATTTTTCTGTTTTTCCTTGCCAATAAAAAGACTTGGCATCAACACCAAGGGGTATGGTTTGAGCTTTAATCCCCAACAAAGAAAGCTCTTTACTCATCCACAAAGCAGGTGAGATGATCATGCTTAAGTTTGTCAGAGCTAACCTCGTTTTCATCTTCAAGAAAAAACCAGATTTTCCAATCTCTCCCTTGAATCGAATTTTTGGCAGCTTTTTGGGTAAAAAGCGGGCTAAAAACGTCTCTTTTCCCCCGTAACAAATAATATAATTGGGCTTGATCTTAGCGATTTGGTGCCGCAAGAAACGAAGATTCTGCCAACTAAAGTCATGCTCCCACAGCACATCAAAGCCTTTAGCTTGTGCTCTTTTGCCAATTGGCGCCTCAGGCAGGCAAATATAGATGCTATGATAACCCAAATGGCGTAAGGCAAGCCCCATGCTAAGAGCATATTCGCAGATAGCGCTATTCCATCGATTGGAAATAAGGTGACAAAAGATCATGCGTTGTTGTCTTTAGAATAAATTTCAATAATCTTGGCATATTTTATAAACGTATAAAAAGCGCTAATCATCGCATAAAGATAACCAGCATAACCATCAAGAAATCCCAACCGGATCAGGTAACGATAAAGGAAATAAAGCAACGCTCGGAAACCACCGGGCAGGTGGGCGTAAATCTTTTCTTTGATCCAGCGTTTAATTCCAGCTTGGGAGCCATTACCTAAGCTGGCTATCGAGTCATGGGGTAGGAAGCCATATTCTAGGTTCAACAGGTCCACTGCTTCACGG
>CALBMD010000417.1 GCA_937896265.1 uncultured Pseudomonadota bacterium | reverse complement strand
GTTTCCCCCTAGGCCCCCTCTTTTTTAAGAACTAAAAAAGATAGACGAATAGATGGCATCCTAAAGCAAAGCTGCAGGTTTTAAGAAAGTTGACACTTAAATCTGCTAGCTGCATGCAGCCCTATATTCTTTAATTAAAATCTAAAGAAAGCCTAACAAGGAGGGGGCGCTGGGGTTTGGGGAGCGCGCAGCTCCCCAGAACCAGGCTGCTATTACAAACTAGCTCTATAATGCATGGCTAACCAAAATCCGTAGCTAAAAAAGAATCTACAGCTAGAACCTCAAGGCGAGCTTTCTCAGCTTGGCCAAGCAGATTTGCTTCTTCAGCTGTAATAACTCCTGCCTGCTGAGCCTCTGCTAATTTGTCGCCTGGCTTACCCTTGGGTATCTTTTTGCTACGCATAGCATTCAAGATTTTTTTGGTCACCCCTTCAGCTTGACAGGTTAAGCTATAGGCTTGTTCTAAAGCAAAGAAAGGATTGTTAGCATCCTTGGGAAAGTACATATTGCTAGCAGTAAGCTCATCGCGTACTGAACCTGGGCTCAGTAGCGTCTGGACGATCTTTTGCCCCATTGCATCTGACAAAGGTCTGTCCAAAGAATTGAGACGCGACCAAGTAGCAATCACACAACGAAACAACCAACCACCAATAGGAAAAGATAAATTGGCATAGAGACCATCAAAGGCATGTTGAATGCGAGCCATAGCCAAATCTAAGGCATAGCAAGCAAAAGGCTCATGGGCTTTTTGCCTGCCTTCAGCTTCAAAACGACGAAGTACAGCTATCGATAGATAAATCCAAGATAAAATATCGGCAAAACGACCAGATATCTTTTCTTGAAACTTAAGAGAGCCACCTAATACCATCATCGCCAAATCAGCTAAAAAACCAAAGCTGGCACTGGCCCAAGCAACTTTGCGATAGTAGGGAGTCATTGGAGAATCAGGAACCTTAGCTAGCCTTCCTCGTGTTAAGGATAAGAAAAAAGCGCGGCAAAAATTATTGATAAAATGCCCCATATGGCCAAACAATGCCTTGTCGAATTTTACGAGATCCTTTGCCGCCAAGGCCTGCATCTCTTGAAATGCATAAGGATGACAGCGCACAGCACCTTGACCAAAGATAATCATTGTGCGCGTAAGGATATTAGCCCCTTCAACAGTAATGCCAATCGAGCCGCTTAAAAAATGATTCAGTACCAGGTTTTTAGGTCCTTTGGAAATCCCAGCACCTCCCATGATATCCATGACGTCATTGCCAACCATACGAGAAATTTCTGTTGTGTTGTATTTGATAATAGCCGAAATAACAGAAGGCTTAGAACCTTGATCAACCGCTGAAACAGTGAATATTCTTGCAGCATCACAAAGATACGAATAAGCACCGATGCGCGAGAGCACTTCACCTACACCATCAAAACGACCAATCGACATGCCAAATTGTTTTCTGACCTCAGCATAGGCACTAACAACGCGCAGTCCTTTTTGAATTGAGCCTGAGGATTGCGAAGGAAGAGAGATGGAGCGGCCTGCCGATAAACTCTCCATCAGCATGCGCCAACCCTGACCAACACCTGCTACACCACCTATGACTTGATCTATTGAAACAACAACATCACGACCGGAAATAGGGCTATTGATAAAAGGAATGCCAAGCGGGTTATGACGACGACTGATGTCAACGCCAGCGCTAGCGCTAGGCACTAGTACGCAAGTAATACCAAGATCTGTACCTTTACCCAGGATATTATCAGGATCTTTGAGCTTAATCGCTAAGCCAATAAGTGTCGCTACTGAGCCTAGCGTGATGTAGCGTTTTGACCAATTAAGACGAATATAGATCTTACCATCCTCACCTTTAAAAACGACGCCGTTTGAACGGATAGAACCAGCATCAGAACCAGCTTCTAATTCTGTCAAACCAAATGCAGGAATCTCTTCACCATTAGCTAAGCGTGGCAGGTAAAACTTCTTTTGCTCATCAGTACCGTAATGCACTAAAAGTTCTGCCGGCCCCAGTGAATTTGGCACCATAACAGTAATTGCTACTGGCACGGAAACAGTAACAATTTTAGTTAAGATTTCCGCATGGGCAAGGTTAGAAAAGCCAAGACCACCATACCCTTCAGGGATAATAAGACCCCAAAATTTATCTTTCTTCAGCTTATCCCAAAGCTCAGGTGTTAAATCTCCTCGTTCATGAAGTTCATAATCATTGATTAAGGCACAAAGCTCTTCGACCTCTTTACCTAAAAAGCGCTGCTCTTTTTCGGATAGCTTGCAGTAAGGTTCGGCAAGGATCTTTTTAAAATCAGGCCGACCTGAAAAAATTTCAGCATCAAGCCAAACTGTACCTGCTTCTAAAGCTGTTTTTTCTGTTTCTGAAATTTGGGGAATGAGCTTTGCTGCTTCAATGAGACGCATGATGTGCTTAGAAACTAAAAACTGCCTGAAGGGTGGCAAATTAAGCGCCAAAAGGACAGCGCCAAGAACGGCTAGCAAAAGCTTTGACCAACCAAGAGCTATCACTAAGATAAAAAAAGCAATACTTGCTGGCAGCAACTTTATGCCGCGGAAGCCAAGAAAAGCCAAGAGACCAAAAACAAAGAAAGCATCAAAAAAACAAGAGTGCCCCGCAAGAAAGCCATAAAAACCAGACATAGCTGCCCCCTGAAGTAATGTCAAACCCATCTGCATTATCATATGTTTTTTTTTGGACAGAAGAAAAGCAAAGATCTTATCAATACGGCTAAGAACCGCCCTTTAACAAAACAGGTAGCGAATTGACTTTTTTTGCTTGGATCATTAACGTTACAAGTTTTAATGTACATGCAATTGACAAGGAAGAAAGACTATGAAAAAACTTGTGCTGATTTTATTGCTTTTAGCAAGCATGAATCTGCAGGCTGGGCCCTGCGCTAAGAGTCAAATAAACTTAGAAGCTATGGCAATAGCACATACCTCTGGGATAATAGGTGTTGGCATAGGTGTTGGCATAATTGCGCTATTTATCCCAGAAGCTAGATTAGCGGCACAGTTATATGGCATGTATCTAACTAC
>CALBMD010000416.1 GCA_937896265.1 uncultured Pseudomonadota bacterium | reverse complement strand
GCACAGAAAAGAGGCTTGCTTCAAAAAGCTCCTTCCTACCGACTTTTCCCTTCCTCCTGAAGGAGGAGTTAAAAACAAGATTCAACTTGCTAAAGTACACTAATCAAGTCTACCCTCCAAGAGAATGGATAAATAATCACTGTGCGAAATTCACGCTAGCAACAAAATAAAAAGAGGAAAAAGGGTGCGAAGATTAAAGACAAACATTTTACTGCTTAGTCTAGTGATTTATTCCTCTTATTCTCAAACCTTGCATGCAGAACTAGCATTAGAAAGCACCCCCTTACCACTAATCTTAAAGAGCGCTACAGTTCAAGAAGACCGCGATTGGGACAGCAGCAAAGAGCTAAAACCTGGGTTAGTTCACATTATTTTTTATGTCGCCCCCCCAGCTAAGTCAATGAATGACAAAGCAACAGAGCATCTAAAAGCTAAGGGCTATAAAACTGAACAAGTAAAAAGCTGGGCTGTTGTTAACATGGCTGATTCAAGCTGGCCCAATTTTCTGATCCGAAGCGAAATTAAGAAGAGCCAGGCTAAGCATCCCCACACTACCTATTTAAAAGACTACGATTACACAATGCTAAAAACGTGGCAGTTTGCTCATAAATCAAATGATATTTTAGTCCTTGATCCAGATGGCAAAGTTTTATTTGCTCACAATGGCGCAATGGACGAGCCTAAGATCGAAAGTCTTATCGACTCTATCGATAAAGCTATTGCTAAAAATAAGAAAGAAGAACCTACTGAGAACTCTTTGCAGGCAAAAGCTACAGATCAAACAGGAAGTCTTGGCAATAAAGAACAACAGACAAAAAAGCCTGAGCAAGCGAGCAAAAAATAATGCATGACCAACCTATTTCATGGCTTGAAGCTGCTATTTTAGGAACAATTCAAGGAATTTCCGAATTTTTACCTATCTCTAGCTCGGCTCATCTCATCATCGCTGCAAAGTTCATGGGAAATAAACCCCTGCCCCTTGCTCTAAATGTAGCACTTCATATTGGCACATTTTTAACCATCCTCATCTTTTTTCGCCAAGACTGGTGGCGCTTATTTTGTCGCCTAAAAGACCGCTTTTTAACTAAAAAGCGCAGCTTTGAATCGGAAGTGCTTTTTCCTGCTCTTATTTTTGCCAATATTCCTATTGGCTTATGTGGCCTTTTATTTAAAAATCCTATCGAAACTTATCTTCATCGGCCACAGGTTATAGTCTTCTCACTTTTTTCTGTTGGTATTGTTCTTTTTTTAGCTGACCACTACTGCCAAAGTCAAAAAGCTCTTGATGGTCTCACTATCAAAGACGCTTTAGTCATTGGTCTAGCGCAATTATTAGCTTTAATCCCAGGAGTTTCTCGCAGTGGGATTTCGATTAGTGGCGCTAGAGCTCTAGGCTATGATAAAGACAGCGCCGCTCGCTTTTCTTTTCTATTAGGAGCAGTCCCTATGGCTGGCGCTGCTTTGCTTGAAGCTAGAGAGATCTCCGCTTACTACGATCAGCCAATTTTTTACGTTGGAACAACCGTTTCCTGCCTTGTTGGTTGCCTGACAATCCGCTTTCTTTTGTCGTTTCTGCAAAGATTTAGTTTCTTATCCTTTGCTCTTTATCGATGTGCTCTAGCGATTAGCATTGCTCTTTACCTTTAAAAAAAGAGGCCCTTCTCTAGCATTTTTCAATGCGCAAGAGACCATTTTTATTCATAATAAGACGAGCAGCATCAAATCCAAGAATTTTCTTCTTGCGACCGCTACCTATGAAAGAGTAGCTAACTACAACATCAAGATGATATGTCTTGGGAATATTGAGCTGACAAAGATTTCCCTGCGCATCAACAGCTACATGCTTCTCCTTAGAGCCGTCGAGATAATCTAAGTATCTGGCAATATTGAATCTAAAAGTATTGCGGATAGACCAAATTCGTCCCCAAAAAGGCTCAAGCACAACCTTGTTGAGGCGTAGGTTTTGACGATAATGCACAATCGTTTCCTGCAAATAGACAAGATGTTTACCTAGCGATTTGCGTTTGTCTCTTACTACTTGCGGCAGTTTGTCTTCATCCCTATAAAATTTTGTCATTTCAGAGATATTGCCAAGTAACACGCCTTTATCTTTTTGATTACGAAACCACACATGATAATCAAAATCCGTTGTCGCCATACCCCAGTTTTCACGAAAGCGCTCTTTGCCAATGTCTTTGATTCTATCTTTCAAAATATAGGCCAAAACAAAAAAAAAGAATCGCCAAGAGGCTAGAAAAACTAAGAGCATTTTGCGGGAAGCCAAAAGGTGATATCTGATTTTCGCGGAAAAAGTAAAAAATAAGGAAGTTGGCTAAAAAAGCCCAAGATGCCGCAATGCCAGCAGCAAGCATGTAAGCTGCCTGTTGTCTAATTTCGCGACTATTACGCGGCTCAAGCTCCAAATAAAGCGCTTGCCAAATTCTCTTTTTAAGATCACCCCGACGAAAAAAATACTCCTCTTGCAACATAGCTGGCGACTTACTATCAACCCATAGATAACCCTTCTTTTTACTACGGTAATGATACAATCTGGCCCAAATTTTCACTACTCTTTCTAAACGAGGCTCAATTCTTGTGGCTCTAACATCATGATTGGTGGCGCTAATACGCGATATAGCATCTATAGCGCGAAAATGACAAAATTCAGCGACAAGCTTAAGTTCATTGGTTACAGCTTCAGCAATACGCATTGATTCTGCTTTTAGAACAATTTTATCCCACTCTTGGGCTAGATGGTGTGCTCGCTTTAACAAACGATGACAACCATCGACAAAAGGACCGATGTCTGCCTCTAATTTAAACTGCTGACATTTACGGTTAACACGCCGTAATAAAAAATTAGCAAAGCAGCAGGCAAAAAGTCTTGCTTGAAAAACAACACCCTCAATGTCATTTTCATTTGGCTTTTCAATATGCTCAAGCCGCACAAGCAATTCATCAACCCTTTTTAAGGGAGTCATAACAGCCTTTTTCGCCTCCGCAGTAAACTCCTTGAATGTATACTTGGGTTCTTTGAGGCGAAATAGCGGCCTAATATCGT
>CALBMD010000415.1 GCA_937896265.1 uncultured Pseudomonadota bacterium | reverse complement strand
GCATAAGACGGTGTTCTGGAGAGCTGCGCGCTCCCCAGGCCCCTGCGCCGGGGGATGTTTCCCCCTCGGCCCCCTCTTTTTTAAGAACTAAAAAAAGATAGGCGCTAAGCAAGTTAGGTACAAACATTCAACTGATAAGTTGAATTGAACGAATCAATAGCGAAAGCCAAAAGACAAATATCGAGCATCCAGAAGTAAAGACTAGCAAAGCCGCAATCATCTGCACACCATAGCGACGTTCTTAAGACACCTATCATAAGAGCTGGGCCTGTATTAGCAATTGCAAAAAACTGGCCGCCACAGAACCCAGTAAAAGTGGCAAAGAACATAGCCCACCCACGATCATAGCATTCAGCTTCTTCTGCATTTAATAAGTTATGAGGCGCCTTATGGACAAAAACACCCTGTTTCCTCATAACAAATGCAGCAATAAGAAGCAGTGATGTAGCTGCGATTATTACTCTTCTTTTTAACTTTAATTTCCTTTTATAGTCTGCTAATTCTCCAATTGCTCCCCTCTGGGTGATTCGGCTAATTAGTAGCGGCGAATCCAATTCCTCCTCAGAAAATTGCCACTGTTGCAAGGGATCTAGACCTGGAGTTGCCATTGTCGCTCCATTAGCCTCTATGTCTCTATCACTAAATGATGCTAAAGTAGCTTTAGAGCACATAAAAGACAGCAACAATACAAAAAGACTAGACAAGCGAAAGCATCTTATCATTTGCACCCTCTTACATTATGATTTTTAAGCGGGCGGAAGTTAGCAGCGTGATAACTCATTGTCAACATATAGATAAACAAAGTGGGTGGCGGTATTCAGCCAGGGCTACCGAATCTAAATTCCCTTAACGACTAGAAAGCAACGCAAGGTCTGGAAAAACCAGACGACTGGTTTCCAAAAAAAGCCTTCTTGGGAGAAACCAGCTATGCAGTTTTCTCCCAAACCCTCATCCTTGCTGTTGCTAGAATTTAGATGCGGTAGCCTGAGTATTCAGCAGAAAAGATTGCTTTATTACCCCATCTCTTGCTATGCTCAGCAAATCGTGCAAGACCTACTTAAAAGAATGCGGCTGGCGGTTATTGCTAATCTGGTAACCGAAGTCATAAATAAGATTTACCCCATTATCCTTATCCAGATCGTCCATGAACGGATTGGTATGGATAAGTTTGGCTTTGCTCAATTTGGCATCACCTTAGTTGAGCTCTCAGTCCCTTTCATTATCTTTGGCTATGATGTCTATTCAGCCATTCTATTTAACAAAGAAACAAGCATCAAATCCCGAGGTGAGCTCATCGCCAGCAATCTCCTGCTGCGGCTTGCTAACTCAGCTCTTATTTTTCTTGGCGTACTGCTTTGGCTTTCTCAAACAAGCTTAGACAACCACACTAAAAGCCTAGTGTTTATTCTCTGCTTCACCCTCTTCACCAATGCTCTCGATAGCTCCTGGGTGTTAAATGGGTTGCAGAAAACGACCCTACTTAGCTTATTCATATTCTTTTCAAAACTAAGTACTTTCACTATTATTCTTTTTTCTGTACACGCAAGTGATGATGCTATTCTCTACGCAGTACTGTCAAGCTCAACGGGTGCCTTGGTTAATATTGCTACCTTGGTCTACGCTCTCAAACGCTTTCCAGCTAGGCTCCCTTCTCGTCAGACACTGGCCAGGCTTTTTCGCACCTCGATTCCCTTTGCTATT
>CALBMD010000414.1 GCA_937896265.1 uncultured Pseudomonadota bacterium | reverse complement strand
TTAAACGCTCATGATATTGGAGTACTAACTTGTTAAGAGAGTATGAGTTTACGGTTATTACCAACCCACAGTTATCCGAAGTTGATACGAAGAAACTTTTAGAAAAATACGAAGCAACTTTTCTACAAGATGGCGGCGAAGTACTAAAAAAGTCCAGCTGGGGCCTTCGCAAACTTGCCTCTCCTATCAACGGTCATTTTCGTGGTAACTATGTCCACTACGACTATGTTGGCAAAAAAGAACAATTGGCTGAAACAGAACGTTTAATGCGAATTGATGAGAATGTTTTGCGATACTTATCTATTCGTTTAGGCGAAGATGTTGATGTAAAAGCAAGAAAAGTTGCCCTTGCTAAAAGCGAAGCAGAAGCTGCTTTAGCTCGTGAGCGAGAAAAAATCGAAAAATAGAGCGCTATCGTTTGGGTTTAGGAGATTAGAATGAAAGTTATTTTAACTCATGACGTACCTTCATTAGGTACGATTGGATCAGTTGTCAGCGTAAAAAACGGTTATGGCCGCAATTATTTGTTGCCAAATTCAATGGCTATTTTAGCTAACGAAAGCAATACGAAACAACTCGAGCATCAAAAAAGAATTCTTGCTAAGAAAAAAGAAAAGATTCTGAAAGAGGCTCGCGCTTTAGCAACCAAAATCGAAGCTCTCAGCTTTGAGCTTGCCAAGCAAGTGGGTGAAGATGAAAGAATCTTCGGATCTGTTACAGCAGCTGAGCTAGCTTCTTTGCTTGAAGCAAAAGGCCTTCAGATTGCGAAAAAAGACATTGAAATCACTGATGAAGTGAAAAAAATTGGCGCTTATACTGCCTCGATTCGTCTAAATACAGAAGTGATTGCTAAACTGAAGTTCTCGGTTGTTGCATTGAGCTAAGTTTTAATGGCTGAAAATAGTGGAAAATTTAGGTCCTCCTCACTCAATCGACGCCGAAAGAGCTATTCTAGGGTCTATTCTCCGAGACAGCGGTAATTTACATCTAGTCTTAGGCAAGAGCAATCTCCAGCCTGAGCACTTTTTCCTTGATAGCCATAAACAAATCTTTGCTGCTATGCTAGAAATTGAAGCAGCAAAGATACCTATCGATCTTATCACTCTTGGTAATCAGCTCAAGCCACAAGAGGATCAACACCATGTTGGTCTCACTTTTCTCGTTGAACTCACTGAGGGTTCACCGATTAGCCAAAATCTTGAGCACTACGCCACTATCGTCAAACAAAAATATTATCTAAGACGCATCATTCAGGCTTGTCAAGAAACCTCCAGCCAAGCGCTTAATACACAAGGGGATGTCCAACAGTTCATCGAACAAGTGGAAAAAGAATTTCTAGAGATTGCCAGACAGCAAGACCGCGGCAAGGGTCTTATTAGCGCGAAAGAAGCTCTGATCCCCACCTTAGAGGAACTTGAACGCCGCATCACTACTGAAGGCAAAGTCACAGGATGCCCCTCAGGATTTAACGACCTCGATGGTGTCACTGGTGGCTGGCAGCGAAGCGATCTGGTGATTCTTGCAGCCAGGCCGGGGATGGGTAAGACAGCCTTAGCACTCAACTGGTTGATGAACGCTGTTGAGGCTGATGAAAAAAATACTGTTGCGGTATTTACCCTTGAAATGTCGAAAGAGCAACTTTTAGAACGTTTATTGTCTGCTAAAGGCCGAATCGATTCTACAAGACTTCGCAAAGGCGACCTCAATGAGCAGGATCAAGATCGGTTAGTTAACGCAGCTCGTCTTATTGATAAAATCGGCACCCGCATTATGGTCGATGAAACACCTGGCATTTCACTGCTAGAACTTCGCTCCCGGTGCAGACGTTATCAGCGTGAGAAAAATCTAAGCTTAGTCATCATTGACTATCTCCAGCTAATGTCTGGCTCGCCTCAAGCGCAAAAGCAAAGTAGGGAGCGTGAAATCAGCGAAATCTCAATGGGACTCAAGAACATGGCCAAGGAGCTTGGTGTGCCTGTTATTGCCCTGGCACAGCTAAACCGCGGCCCTGACGCTCGTCCTGACAAGCGACCTAAAATTAGCGATCTGCGAGAATCTGGCTCTATGGAACAAGATGCCGATCAAATCATTTTTGTTTACCGAGATGAATATTATAACGCCAATTCAGAGCATGCAGGAAAAGCAGAATTGCTTATCGCCAAAAACCGCCACGGCGAAACAGGTTCCGTCTACTTGGCATGGTCGCCAAATTATGTTTCATTCCATAACTTAGCTAGAGAATAAAAAGATAGATCTTCAACTCGGGTACCATAGCTACCTTGTGAGAACTACTGTCGCACTTATAGAAATTAGATCAAGGGTTAGGACATTCCCGAGTTGCTAGCTAGTTTGTAATAGCAGCCTGGCATAAGACGGTGTTCTGGGGAGCTGCGCG
>CALBMD010000413.1 GCA_937896265.1 uncultured Pseudomonadota bacterium | reverse complement strand
AACCATCCGCACACCAACTTTTGCCTCTTCGCCAATTTTCTTAATCGACTTAGCGATCTCTTTGCGTCGCTCTTCATTAAGAGGCAAAATAGGCAAGCGTATGACGTTGCCATCATTGGTCGGCTGGATGCCGATATCAGCAATTTGAATGGCTTTTTCAATTTCTGGGATCAATTTTTTCTCAAAAGGAGCAATGACAATAGTCCGAGCATCAGGGGTCGACAAAGAAGCAACTTGATTAATCAGTGTTGGCGTACCGTAATAGTTAACTCGCACACCATCTATCAATTGGATGTTGGCACGGCCAGTCCTAACTCTAGAAAGATCTCTCTCTAAGGCTTCCATTTTTTTCTTCATTTGGGCTTCACAACCCGATGCGATCTCACTCATTTCTCATTCCTAGAAAATAAATTAATTGCAAACGATCGTTCCAATCTTATCGTTCTCTATTGCTTCAACCACACAGCCTGGGCCAGTTAATTTAAAGACCTTAATCGGCAAGTTAGCTTCCATGCACATAGTAATGGCTGTAGCGTCCATAACACCCAACTTTTGCGATAAAACATCAATATAAGTTAGGTTTGTGTAACGCTTAGCTTCCTTAGATTTAAGGGGATCCATATCATAGATGCCATCAACTTTTGTTGCCTTGAGAATAATCTGCGAGCCGACCTCTAAAGCTCTCAAGCTAGCGGCTGTATCTGTGGTAAATAATGGGTTACCAGTGCCACCACCAAAAATAACAATCCTCTTTTCTCTTAAGTGTTTAAGAGCTTTACGCCTAATATAAGGCTCCGCTAATTCTGGCATATGGATAGCAGTCATAACACGACAGTACTTGCTAAAACGCTTTTCTAAGACGGCCTGGAGGGCAAGGGCATTCATACAGGTAGCAAGCATCCCCATATAGTCTGCGGAAGCTCTCTCCATTTCAAAGGATTCCGCAAAACTGCCGCGAAATAGGTTACCACCACCTATAACAACAGCTATCTCGTAACCTTTGTCGTGAACGTGTGAAATCTCTCCAGCCAAGAACTCAATTGCATCTTTTTCAATACAAGTACCAGAGTGGCCCCCCAGCATCTCACCGGAGAGTTTCAACATAATGCGGCTGTATTTCGTGGACATCGTTTTATCCTTAAAACTAAGCAAGTTGTTTTTTAGGATAATACAATAGAAGAACTCGCGCTACTTCTTGAGCTGCTGCGCCACTTCATCCGCAAAATTAGTAACCTTAACTTCAATCCCTTCGCCTAATTGGAAGCGTTGGAACTGATGAATACGGGCACCCTTAGCGCGTTGATTAACAACGGCATCAACCGTCATTTTAGGTTCTTTAATGAAAGGCTGGTCTACTAAACACACTTCCTTGTAGAAGCGCACTACTTGACCATCCATTGCCTTTTCAATAATATCGTCTGTTTTTCCTTGCTCTTTTAGTTTCTTACGAGCAATAGACTTCTCTTCTTCTAGCTCAGTCTGATTGACTAAGCTTCGGTCGAGATAGCGAGGAGCCGCCGCTGCTACATGCATGGCGATATCTTTGCCCAATTCTTCAGACTCACTGCTGAGGGTTACATTTTCAATAGCAACAAGAGTGCCGATACGGCCACCCATATGGCTATATCCAACGACAAGGCCATTAGGTTGGTCAAGATAAACTACTCTTCTTACATTCATGTTTTCGCCGACTTTAGCGATCAAAGCAGTAAGCGCTTCAGCAACGGTCACACCGCGAAACTTAGCTGATTTCAGAGCATCAATCGTTTTAATCTTCTCTTGCAAAGCAAGAGCGCCAACTTCAGCAACGAATTGACGGAAGTCCTCATTTTTTGCTGCAAAATCTGTTTCGCAGTTTACTTCTAAAAGCAGGCCTTCTTTTTTGTTCTCACTCACGAGAACCTGTACTAAACCCTCTGCTGCAGCTCGATCTGCCTTTTGAGCAGCCCTGGCCATACCTCTTTCTCTTAACCAGAGAATCGCTTTATCTAAATTACCACTGTTTTCAATGAGCGCTTTTTTGCACTCCATCATACCAACACCGGTCATTTCCCGGAGCTCTTTAACTTGGGAAGCTGTAATTTCCATGCTATAAGGTCCCTTTTTTCTTAGTTCTTCTTCTTACGCATAACTTTTACGGAGTGACCTTCTTGATCGTAGATGGTCCCTTCCTTAACGTCTTGGCCAACTTTTGCTACGCTATCACCAGCACCACGTTTACTTTTACCAGCAATACAAGCCTCTGCTACTGTCTTAATAAAGAGCTGTAGAGACTTCAAGCTGTCATCATTACCTGGGATAACAAAATCGATGCCGTCTGGATCAGAGTTTGTATCAGTAATAGCGATGATAGGAATGCCCAACTTGCGAGCTTCTTTCACAGCAATATGTTCTTTGTGCGAATCAGCAATAAAAAGAGCATGAGGCAAGCTTGGCATATTCTTGATACCACCTAAGTTAGCTTCAAGCTTCATGCGTTGACGCTCAAGGTTCAAAGCTTCTTTTTTTGTTAGCTTCTCATAAGTGCCATCAGAAGACATTTTTTCAAGACGCTTTAAGCGATGAATCCCTTGCTTAATCGTTGGATAATTAGTGAGAGTACCACCAAGCCAACGGGTGTTCATAAAAAACATGCCAGCACGGTTAGCTTCTTCAGCCAAGATATCGCGAGCTTGACGCTTGGTTCCGACAAAGAGAACATGCCCACCTTTGGCTGTTAGATCTTCAACAAACTCACAGGCCTTGCGGAAATATTTAACTGTTTTTTGCAAGTCAATGATATGGATACCATTGCGAGAGCCATAGATGAATTTACGCATCTTTGGATTCCAGCGACGGCACTGATGCCCGTAGTGAACACCTGCCTCTAAGAGACCTCTCATTGTAATGTTGGCCATGACTAAAACACCTTTCTATTGGAGGTTAACACCGACTGCCTAAATGCTTTTGCACACCTTCACGTGGGACAGTCTGATTTTTATGTCATCGCTTTGCCAGAACCTCTGACAAATGGCGTTTTGACTATAGTAGGTCTTTGAGAACCTGGAAGGGCTGGCTTTTTGATTCACCCTTAGCCTGCCCAGCATAAACCAACCGGCTAGTCCTGTCACCCTCATCATTTTGGCAAGAAGCGCAACTCTCTGAGGTTTGTGTTGACATCGCTAGCACCAGCGTTTCGCTAATGATGGCCGCTAAATCTATTTTGTCTTCGTAAAGAAGATCTTCGTCCAAATCGGCTGATGTCAGCTCCAAAACAGCTACAAATTCTTTACTGAGGCGAAAAGATCTTTCAAACGACTCATCAATGGCCCAAAAAACAGGTCCCTGACACCCTGTGCATTCAACAGTTGCTTCAAAACGCACGGTTGCTTGCATACTTAATGAATTTTCAGAGGTTTTTTGCACCTTAAAAATACCAAAAATGCCTTCACCAGGCTGTAATTCACCGCCATTACGGGCAAAAAATTCCTGATAAACAGACTCAAGCCAAGGCTCATCGCCGCGAATTTCTATACTTTTTTTCTCGTTAACGGCAAAATCTGCCAGACGTAACTGCATTTGAGAACGTTAAACCTGCATAAAATAGTCGTGATAAAACGATGTTTTTAACTAATTTTAAACAAATGCGCAAGATTTATCGTAGGTTTAAAGACCACAAGATCGCCTTAGACCCTCTTCCTCACTGAAGTTTCAATTTATATAAAAAAGCCTAGAGCCAAACCTTCCTATTAACACCAAAGACAGCTTTTCCGATAAATACAAAGATAACAGGAGCTCTAAGATCAATGAAAAAATGGATTATCCTGAAAGATGACGGAACAAAAACTGTCGCCTTAAGCGCCGAAGAGCTGCGCGAAGGTTTAAGAACAGGGTTCTTTAGTGTTGACTCTTGGATTTTAGATCAAACAACTAATGAAAAAGTGAAGATCATCGACTGCAAGGAGCTTTTCGGCAACACTGCGATGAGGCCACAGGACAAAGCTGACCCTTCCCCAAAAGGCAGCTTTGCCACCGAAGTAAATACGAAAGTGTTAAACACCAATCAGGAAAAAAAGCAGCAGCATCGCTCATTTAAAGAGAGTTTACGGCAATATCACCTCGCTAGACAACGGCGTGAGAGCACCCAGAATCTAGCCCGCATTGGCAGTAAGTCCATTAAACTTGGCGCTTATTTAGGGATGATTGCCTTAGCTATGTGCTTATCTATTTATGCCGCTCATTACTTCAAAGCCGAAGTAAATGCTCTTAAAGAGAGAGCTATGAAGGCAATAGCGAAGCAACCAACAAAAGTAGATTACCTACCTCCCTCTCTGGAGAAAAAACCACCACCTGAACAAAAAGAAAAACTAGACCAACAGCTCAAACTTTTTAGCTCCATTCCCCAGGCGCAAGCTTATAGCGGCAAAGTATTTAAGTTAGGCCCCTTAGCCTACGCACCAAACGAACTGCAAGCTTGTCCTGACAAATGCAAACTCAGGATGAAAGACGTTGAAGGCAATGAGATTATTCTTAAACTCATTAAATCATTTTTCGCCAAGCCCTTAAACGACGCAGGCAAACATGTTTATGTTACAGGAAGTCTAAGCAAAAGCGGTAAGTTCCTGCACCCCACCGAAATCAGCGGAAAGTAGCTCGTTTTGCCCTTGACATCAAGGCTTTGCCTGGCTATATCTTTCTTCTTAATTTAAGATAACGACAATCTGTCGCATGCTTTTCGCCAAGGAGTAATTGGAACATGCCAGTACCTAAGTATCGGACGTCAGCATCTAAGAGAAATATGAGACGTTCTCACCACGCGTTACGAGCCCCAGCACTATCAAGCTGCCCTAACTGTGGTGAAGTCAAAGCCCCTCACTTTGCTTGCCAAAGCTGTGGCCACTATAACGGCAAGCAGGTCATGGAGACAAAAAGCAAAGAGACTGCAGCAGCTGGAAGTGATTTCACCCCTGAAAATTAGATAGCAGGTAACTTTGATGGACCGCTTAGCTGCCGTATTTCCTGGACAAGGCTCACAAAGCATCGGAATGGGCAAAGCGCTGCTTGCAGCGTTCCCATTAGCCAGGCTCGTCTTCGAAGAAGCCGAAGATGCTATTTCGCTAAATATTCGCAATCTTTGTCTCGAAGGCCCCGCTGAAGAGCTTGAAAAAACAGCTCATCAACAGCCGAGCATCCTAACGCTAAGCGTCGCTTTTTTTCGCACCCTAGAAGCCGAGCTAGGATTAAAGCCTGGTATTTTTGCTGGGCATAGCTTGGGCGAATATAGCGCCCTAGTTGCAGCAGGCAAGCTGCCATTTAACGAAGCTGTTAAGCTTGTTTATGCCCGCGGTAGCGCCATGCAGCGAGCAGTGCCTATCGGAGAAGGCGCCATGGCCGCTATTATGGGCCTTACACCAGAAAAATTGCTTGAATACTGCAAAAAAGTTAGTCGCGACGGGTGCATCGTCGAAGTTGCTAACTATAATTCTCCTAGCCAGCAAATTATCTCTGGCCATGCACAAGCAGTAAAATCTTTATGCCAGCTACTAGGTGAAATAGCTGCTGCTGAGAAAATAAAGATCAGAGCTATTCCTTTAAAAGTGAGCGCGCCTTTTCACTCATCTTTGATGAGCAAAGCACGAGAAGAAATGACACCACTTTTAAACAACACAACCCTTATCCAAAACGATCACCAAATCATCGCTAACGTGACAGGTGAGCTGGCGCAGCCTTACTCTATCTCTCATCTTATTGAGCAGATCGATCGCTCTGTACTATGGACTAAGACACTAGCTTGCGCCCACAGACTAGGCTTTAATCATTTTGTTGAAATTGGACCAGGCAAAGTTCTTTCTGGACTAATCCGCAAAACTCTACCTACTGTCAAGGTAAACGATACCGATGATATTCAGCAGACTATCAAAGAACTAAGCACACACTAACTTAAAACGCCGCAAAAATGCTGACTACTTTCTTAAGCCAGCACTTTTGCAAGTTAGAGGCTGTCTGCTACGATCTCTGCGACATCTTGAACCTTTATTTCTTCTGCTTTGCCACAATCTTTTAAGCCATCGCTTAGCATCGTCATGCAAAATGGGCATGCTGTAGCCACAGTACTTGCACCAGTAGCAACTGCTTCCTTAGTTCGATTGACATTGATACGCTCACCGACATGCTCTTCCATCCACATCCGCGCGCCACCTGCTCCACAACAAAAGCCATTGTCCTTAGTCCTGGGCATTTCCACCATCTTCTTGCCCGAGAAAGACTCAAGACTTTTACGAGGTTCTTCATAAATGTCATTGTGCCTGCCCAAATAACAAGAGTCGTGGTAGGTAAGCGTTTGATCTACTTTCCCTATATCTTTTGGTTGTACTTTTTTTGCTTCGATAAGGTTTTGAATTAATTCAGTGTGATGAATAACTTCTGCATTAAAACCAAAATCAGGATATTCATTCTTGATGGTGTTAAAGCAGTGCGGACACCCCGTCACAATCTTCTTAACCTTATAACCCTTCATAGTTTCGACATTTGCCGTAATCAGAGCGTTAGCTAAATACTCGTTGCCAGCCCGTCTTGCTGTATCGCCATTACACTGCTCTTCAGTACCTAAGATAGAAAAACTAACACCCGCCTTTTGCATAATTTTAACAATAGATTTTGAAACTTTTTTGTATCGATCATCAAAGGACCCAGCGCAACCCACCCAGAAAAGATACTCGACGTCAGATTTCTCAGCCATTGTTGTCACATCTAAACCATTAGCCCAGTCAGCTCTAGTTTCATTACTCATTCCCCAAGGATTAGAATGAGTTTCAATATTTTGCATTGTCGCCTGAAGTTCAGCTGGCATGTCACCTTGAGTCATAGACATAAAACGGCGCATATCAACGATAGTTGGGATATGTTCAATATGCAAAGGACAGGCCTCCATACATGCACCGCAGGTAGTGCAATCCCAGAGCTCTTCGCTTGTAACGATACCACCAACAAGTTCCTTTCGCTCCTCAGGAGGCTTTGCGCCTTCAATTAAGCTCTCTTTTAAATGGTGAATCATAAGCCTTGGATCGAGCTTTTTGCCAGTTCCATTAGCTGGACAAACAGAGGTGCATCGCCCACACTCGACACAAGTTTTACCATCTAAAAGCTGCTTCCAGGTAAAATCATTAACTTTCCCAACACCAAAAGACTCTGCATCCTCTGCAAACTCCATAGGCCTAAGACGCCCTGTTCGGTGTTTGCTCTTAAAAAACATATTAGGCCATACCCAAATAAGATGCTGATGCTTAGAGAAAGGCAAGAATGTGATGAAAGAAAAAAGGACTGTAACATGCAGCCACCAAATAATTTTACTCAAAAGCGCCCAAGTTGCAGAGCTTTCAATTCCTGTTATCGCTGCCAAAAGACTGCTTAAAGACCATGCTGAATAAAGAGACGTCGCCGCTTGGGAAGGATCTGGCAAAAGCCGCAACTGACAACCAATATAAAGAAGGGCAGTAAACACCAGCCCCCATATAAAACCAAGAACGAGGTAGGCATCAATTTTAGCGCTTTTTAATATACCCTCTAGCCGCTTAGGTGGGAAAAAAGCACGCCGCATGATGGCATAGGTAACAGCAAGCAAGACAACCAAGTTACCCCAGTCTTGGCTTAAACTAAAAATTTGCCACAAAAGATTATGAGAGAGAGCATGGCCAAGATCAAAAGAGGGAATAACCCCAGAAATCAAGGTTTCGACCGTTCCTAAGGACACGGTAATAAATCCCCAGAAAATAAAAAAGTGCAT
>CALBMD010000412.1 GCA_937896265.1 uncultured Pseudomonadota bacterium | reverse complement strand
AGACCCTTCCTCCCCTATATGAAATTAATAGAAAGCATTTATAATGCTTCTAGAAGATTAAGCTATTTATCTTTTGGAAGGTTAGGTATGAAAACTTTATTTCTAATTTTTATTTTTTGTATAAATTTCAGCTGCGCTAACCGCCGAGAAAAGCAAGTTGGAAACGATAAAAATTTGTCGAGTGTTAAAAACAATAACCTATTACAGGGAAATGAGTTTTATCTTGATGGCCAAAAGGTAAAAGCAGACGAAATTGCAAGCTTGCCTAATTTTGCCTATGTAACAAGTGGTAGTAATGGATTTATTACTCATTATGAAAATTTGAGTAAAAATAAGCCAGATGAAGATACTACTGGTGCTCAGTTACGAACTAAGCTTCGCTCATGGCCTAATGCAACCGTTTATTACATCATTGATACAAAATTAAAGAACGATAGTTTTTACACAAAGGACACATTTTCTTGTGTTTCTTCGGCAAAAGGATTTACAGATGAGCTTAATAAGGTAATAGCTTTTTTCACAGAAAAAGGTTTTTATTTTGTTGAATCCACGACGAATGATGATCCGGCAAACGCAATATTAATTACTTCTTTCGGCAGCAAGCAGACTATTTCTACATTTGGTTTTTCTGGAGGTATTCAGCCGTTGGCTTTAGGAAAGAATTTCTGTGGTCAAGAATTGATTAATAATATGGCCTTAGAGCTTGGAATACCTGTTTCGCAAGAGAAAGAAGCTATTGTTGGAGCAGACGCGAGTCAAGAATTAAAAGCTTCTGCTAGTGAATCTAAGAAAGATTTTATTGATGCTAGCCAACTTAAGATCACAAATTTAAATACTAAGTTTGTTTCTGCTAAAGAAGATTCTTATATTAGAGTGACTTTTAATAAATCGCCGCAGGCAAATGCTGTTTCTTATGCACTTCTATCAGATGATAAAAGTGTCATAAAAGATTACTCTGAAGATGATCTAAAAAAATTTGACGAAAAAATAGCCTCCTTAAGATTGTCTTCAAATGAAGGAAGTTATGCTCTTCATTTTGCTAAAAATTTTCCAGCTATCATACAACAAGGTGAAATTTATGATGGATCTGCTTTGTTATCAAGCATTGAAGATAAAAAAGTTACTAAGGGTGAAGGTTTTGATATCTGGTTGCCAGCAAGTGGAACTTATAGACTCCTTGTCGCTGCTTGTATCCCCCAAGGTTTAAATAAGAAGTCGCCAAGGGGTACTGAAGGTATTAACTCGTGGGATCTTGCTTGCGGTGATGGTGTTTTTGCCGAAATAGGAGCTGATAAAAATATTGAATTAAACAAGCATCTCAATCTTTTAGCTGCAGAGTTTGCTTATTTTTCTAATCCAGTTGGCCAAGGGCGTATCTCTGATACATTAGCTACATATGCAGCTAATGCAAAGTCATGCAGGCGTGTGCCTCAATATGTTACTGCTCTAAATGAAGTTTTAGCGAAATACCCTAATCAAGAAATGGATATTAACCAATTTGTAAAAATATACTTTTCGCCAGATGGCGCCCAAAGTGCTGCTATACCAGTACCTAGCTTAGCGCTTACTACTATTGCTATTCCTGGATCTAAAAATTTAGATTTGCCTATCAAAGCGCCTGTAAAGCAAGCTCCTATAAAGTTAGATAGCAAAAAGTTGTTAGTAGGAGATCTTGGAGAGATTTTCAAAAAGTATAAAGAAAAGCATCCAAATAGTAATTCTGATGAAGTTGGTGTAAACACGGATGCGGCAGTAAAAGTAAGCGAGTTAAGAAGCGTCTTTAATTCGATGCCAGGAAAGACCCCTGTGAATACAAACGCGCCAGCTGAGTTGCGGCATCTTACTGTAATTGAAAATCCAAAGGCAGTAACTCAAAATCCTAAAGATAATTCAAAAATTACAAAGCAAGAAGAGACCCCAAGCACCACAACCTCAAGCACCACAAAGCAAGAAGAGACTTCAAAAATAACAAAAAAAGAAGAGATTCCTATTATACAAAAGACGGCTTTTAAAATGAACCGCCTTATGTTTGCTGCTCTTGTTATAGGCGGAATTTTTCTTCCAGTTATCGTAGTGGCAGGTAGTGAAAGTGAATGCGATGCTCAATTTGAAAGAGATAAAGCTAAATTAGAAGCTACTTTCTGTCAGAATAGTAGTGATAAAAAATCAATAAAAGAAGAAAGTAATCGGCTTCATCTGTTAACTGAACAAGAGCTAGCAAATGAGGGTCTCTTTTACCCTAAAATTGACTCTAACTGTAAAGTAGAAAAATAATGGATCTGTCTTATTCTTGTAGTGATTTTATTAAAATGGAGAAGCAATGGATAGTCAAGATCCAAAATCCCTTAGTGCAATGGCTAAGGAATTAGAGGCAGTAAGAAAAGAGACCATCAAGAGCCTCTCTATAGAAGATTACCTTCATTTAAGAAAAGTGATTTGGGTTAATCGGCTATTCAATTTTTTGGGTATAGCAACAGCTTGGATTGTTCCAAATCCAATCAGTGCTCTCCTTATGTCTTTTGTGATTACATCAAAATGGACCACTGTAGCTCATCATGTGTTGCATAAGGGTTACGATAAGGTGCCGGGAGTGCCTCCTCGCTATACATCTCATGTTTTTGCTAAAGGTTGGAGGCGTTTTATCGATTGGTTTGACTGGTTTTTGCCGGAAGCTTGGACCTACGAGCACAATCACTTACATCATTTTTTTACTAATGAAGGGCTAGACCCAGATGCAGGGGGATATCGTTATGGCGAAACCGACCGATTAAACAAGTACTCAAAATTTATGAAGTATGTGATCGTTATTGTTCGTAGCTCAACATGGAAATCTTGGTATTACTCAATAATTACGATAAAAGCGCTACATGAGAAACTAAATTTTGATCGTAGAACTGGCTATGATACTTATGCAAGAGAGAGCCATCTCAGAAATTTTTTTCCGTATATTTCTTATCATTTTGTTCTTTTTCCATCACTTTTCCTCTTTATTGGGACAAAAGCAGCTGTTTTTTACCTTATCAATAGAGTATTAGCTGAGTTCTTTGCTAATTGGCATGGATTTTTGATTATTGTTACTAACCATACAGCATCGGATCTCTATCTTTTAGAAAATAGAACAAGAAATATAGGGGAATTTTATTGGGCACAGATTTTAGGTTCCTGTAATTTTAGAACAGGAGGATTTTGGAACGATTATTTCCATGGATATCTAAACTATCAAATTGAGCATCATCTTTTTCCTGATTTACCTGCTTCAAAATATGCTGAAATACAACCTGTAGTGAAAAGTATTATTGAAAAATATGGTCTTCCTTATAGGCAAGAGAGTGTTTTCACCCGTCTTGGCAAGCTTGTTTCAATCATTACACAAAAAGAAAAAATGCAAATCATGGATATGCAATCGATGCAAGCTCATGATTTATCAGCCTAACTATTCAACCTTGCCAACTTTTTAAAAAAAAAAGAGAAAAGCTTCAAGAAAATCAGAGATATTCCGAGTTAATTTGCGGCTTATAAGTGGTTCCCTGGTGGAGCCTTTGCCTGAATCTGGGGAGGGATTTATGTATAAATTTGGGTACTTGATGCCTTATCTGTTTGCGGCCCCTACACTACTTGGGTTCCTCTATGGAGGCCTATACTGGTGGATTATTCCAGCTATGTATCTTTCTTTGCCAATAGCTGATTTGATAGTCGGTGGTAAAGATAGGTTTGTAGCTAGAAGCAAGGTTGGGCCAATAGAGTATTACTATTATCGAATCTTAATGGTTCTTTTTGTTCCTGTTCAATCGGCAATCATTCTCTATGGATGCTATTATTTTTCAAAGGGAAACTTTCAACTATATGAAGCGATTGGTATTATTTTTTCCATTGGTATTCTAACGGGAGGAGTAGGCCTTAATATTGCTCATGAGTGTACGCATAAAACAAATCCGATGGTAAGAAATGTTGGTAGATTCTTTTTAATTGTCACAGGATGGTGCTATTTCGCTGTAGAGCACCCTCGAGTTCATCATAAATTTTCAGTAACAGGCACCAAAAAAGACCCTGTTCTTTCTGTTATTAATGAAACTCTTTATTCCTTTATTCCAAAATCAATTTGGCGAAGCCATATTGCAACTTGGCAATATGAGCTAAGCAAGCATGAAGGGTCAGCATGGAAAACCCTAAAAGAAAGCGAACTTTCTGGGATGTATCTGTTGTCACTTATTTTCCATGCTGCTGTCTTCGCTATTTTTGGTGCTTATGGTTTAGCATTTACCTTAATTAACGATCTTGTTGCTATCCTTATGTTGCAACATCAAGATTATGTGCATCACTATGGACTTACACGCCGTACATTAAATGATGGATCTTATGAGAAATATCAGGATTTTTATACTTGGAGCTCAAATTCTATCCTAGCAAATTGGGCTTTATTTGAGCTGCCACGCCATGCATTTCATCACAAAATTCCATATGCCAACTTTGAAGAAGCTGTCGATATGAATAATGAGTCAAAGATGCCATATGGTTATTTCACCATGCTCTTTATTTCCTTTTTTCCTTTTGCATGGTTTAAACTGATGAATCCAAAAGTAGAAGAAGTATTTAGAAAACGTGAGATTAGCAATACCATTGAAAAGACAGTTACTAGAGAAGCTGTGTAACAAAGAAAGCGGCTGAATGATTAATGCAATAGACTTTAGTCGTAATAGCTATAATAAATATATTCAGCAATTCCTTGATGAATTATCAATAAAAGACCTTGGTAATGCAACACAGATCGAGATCTTAGCTGTTTTAAAAGAATACTTTCATTTTTCTACTCCACAAAATGAAACACAACTACAATTTATTTTTGCTAAAAAATTAAATCTTGATAATTTTTTAGCATCTATTCAAGACATTATTTTGCAGAAGCATCCTGCGATTGGGGAGTTGGTTAAACAGCTTGTGGAAGAGAGAAAGGTCGCTCAAGTTGTTTTTAAGCTATCAAAACCTCAAGCTGTTGAATTTGATAAAAAGGTGCGACATATTGTTATATTTGCAGCTGAAGAAAAAAGATCAACTATAGAAGCAGCTTAGTTTTTTCCATCCCGCGCTACCCAAACTTCTCTCTTGTTTGTATAAAGATGAACTTCTTACCCCTTAAAACGATATAATATATTGCCGATTTAAAAATAAAGAGTTTTCTACGAAAGGACACCCTCGTGGCTCCATTTCCTCTCTATTCTGCGCTTGCACACGATCTAAAAAGATTTGCTAACTATCCTTGCCTCATTTCTGCGGATAGTGGCCATCGCTATACGTTTTCGGGTGTGGAAAGAAAGGTAAAATCTATTGCTGGACAGTTACTAGGGTCAGGGGTTATCCGAGGTGAAAGGGTAGT
>CALBMD010000411.1 GCA_937896265.1 uncultured Pseudomonadota bacterium | reverse complement strand
ACATCATACCCAAGCCAATGGACCCGCGTTTGCTGGTGACTGTTTCTACGGGCATTGGGGGTTCCTATCCAGCTCATGAGTTGCGAATATCCAGCTATAAAAACACTGGCGTTGTTTATCTACCAGATCAGCTTATCTTGCGGCATGTTCAAGATTTTTTAAATGACTTCGAGGCCCAGACTTCAGATATCACAAAAGCTCTCACCGGTCGTATGAAACATCTCTTGGCTGTCTTGATAGCCTATAGCAAAGCTTTTACGCAAGTAAGGCAGGATCCAACAGTTGATCTCAATGCTTTTCCTAATGGTATGTGATGCGTTTTGTTTTTCTTGCGGCTATTTTTATATCAGCGCTACTAAGTTATTTTTTTTGGCCGAAAGCGAATCTAGATGCTATTTTTCCAGTAGCAAACGGTCGTGAGGCTTTTCTTTCCCGCTGTGGTAGTTGCCATAGCCCCGAGCTTTTTTTGTTTTATCGCGAGCAAGGAAGAAAAGATGTGGCTGGGCTGCTTTTGACAATGCAAAAGCTCTATGGCATGGGTGCTTTAAATCCCGAGGAAGAAAAAGATATTCAAGGCTACCTTAAATTTTTACTGACGCTTAAGACAAATGATCAGCAATAGCTGCAGCAATCTGCCGTTTGCCTGCTAGTTGGCGCATGTTGTGATCTTTTGTGACAAGATAACCCAGGTGTTTATCTGGGCCCAAATCACTCTGGCGATTTAATACCATCATGCTTAATTGGTAGCGACTCATGTAGTCAGCAGCAATTTTTGTAGCATCCGCTTCATCCATGGATGTCTCCAGTTTGAAACCGACTTTAAGTGGCATTTTTGGTGTAATCTTGCTGATAATCTTTTCAGTGGGTACTAGGGTGACCGTCACGTTATTACTACCAGAACGCATTTTTTCGGCAGCTGCATGTTGCGGAACATAATCAAGCACAGAAGCAGCAAAGACAGCTGCATCGATACCCTTAGCTGCAAATTGTTGTGCAGACTTAGTCATTTCATCATTAGTTTCGACGCTATCTAATGAAGAATAGACCCGAGGTTTAATAGGGCATGGGCCAAGAGTGATGCAGGTGCTATGACCTCGGCAGTAGAGTTCTTCAGAAATAGCTGAGCCAAGACCGCCGCTTGAGTAATTGGAGATATACCGTACTGGGTCAATAAAACCCTTGGTGGTGCCCATGGTGATTAGAATGCGCTTAGCCTTATTGCCTAGAGCTTGTTTGTTGAAACGATGGGCTATTTCATAAGCTAAGATTTCCGGTGTTGGGAATTTTTGTTTCCCCTCTTCCTCTCTAGCTGGTAGAAATTCTGCCCATTCTTTAAGTTTAGCTATATTGGCTTTTACAGCAGGCGCTGCAAATAAGCTGTCATGCATGGTTGGCATGATATAAATCGGACGTTTTAGTCCAAGATAAGATTGAGCCAAAGCAGCTTCGGCGCTGTCTAAAATACCATTTGCTATTTTGCCTAAGATGTTCGCTGTTGCCGGGGCGATGATAAGAGCATCATTTTCTGCTAGGTGCGTCAGGTGGCCACAGAAGCCATCGCGCGGCTCTTTAGCTGCTGCCCAGGCAACGGCTTTTGGCGTGATAAACTCTTTTGCTCCGTCGCTAAGCCACGGGGTGACTGTGGCGCCTAGTCGGCGCATAGCGCGGATAAAGCGAACGCTTTCAACAGCAGCAATAGAGCCGGAGATAATAAGATCGAAGTGACGCCCAGCAAGGCTTGATGACTCGAGGGTAACGTCAAGATCGGAAGAGGGCGTTTTTGCCATCGACCGTTCCTAGACCTTCATTGCCTTTTCGTTGGCATTTGGGCGATCAAGAGGAAGATTTTTTGGTGTGCTGCCGTACTTGCGGGTATGGTTTTTACGCTTTAGGGCTTGCTTTGCTTTGTTCAAGGCTCTGCGAACCTTGAGTTTTTTTGTTGTGGATGCCATAGCAATACTCATCATTCTGGAGTGTTATTATAAGATAACGCGAAGGGTAAAAGTAGTCGAAGTCCAAAGGGATTGCAACAGTTTTTCGCTTGCAAAACGAAGAGGTTGATAGTTTTGTCTATTTAAAGATCAACGCATCAAAGGCGTTTGTCTTGCAAACGGCCTTTGTCCTAGAAATCCTTACTGCAGATCTTAAGTGTTAACAACCTTATTGAGCAGATTTTCCATTAAAAAGTAGCAAGGAATATCTTTGGTATTATTCTGGCTTGTAGCGCTTCCTAAATGCTTGTCGGTCACTGGGCGAAAGCCTGTACGCAAGAATAATTTTTGCGCATGAACCATATTTTGGGTTGTCTCTAAGTACAACCTTTTATAGTGAAACTCGCTTGCTGAGCGGATGCATCGATGCAAAAGCTTTGATCCTAGACCTTGCTCTCGATATTCCATGTCTACAACTAGATCACGAATTTCTCCAATACCTTCACCAGGGTCTAAGCCATGTAAAGGGCCAATGCCAGCACAGGCAATGATCTTGCCATGTTGGCCGCCATCTCTAGCAACAAAAAGCTGGCTACCAGGTTGTTGGTATATTTCAAGCAGACGGCTTAATCTTCGAAAAATTGCCGCAATGACGGATCCAGACTCATCAAAATTAGCTAGATTTCTTCGGATAAGATCCGCTGTGTCGACTTCATCTTTCATTTGGAGGATCTCGATGCAAATGTCTTCTGCCATCGTTTGAAGTCTTCCCTTGCCGTGGAGCATTGATTATTTTAACGACTATTTATACTATAGTTTATTAGCAAAAGATTCCAAGAAAAAGGCTAAACGAGGCCAAAATCTCGAAGTAGGGTGGGCAGGTATGAAAATTGCGATCTGTACCGGTGGGGGTGATTGTCCTGGACTCAATGCGGCTATTAAAGCCTTTGTTGAGATCTGCCAATTCAAATATCACTCTGAGGTTGTTGGAATCTACGATAGCTTTAATGGCTTAAGTGAGCAGCCTCATCGGTATGCAACCTTGGGTCTGCCTTTATTGCAAGATATCCAGTCTAAAGGTGGGACAATTCTTGGAACATGCAATACTGGTCAAACTTTGACAGGACCTAAAGGAAAGCAAACTCTAGACAGTATTGTTTCGGGTTTTAAATCTTTGGCTTTAGATGCCATGGTGGTTATCGGGGGGGAGGGCACTCAAACTATGACGAAAGTCCTTGCCGCTCACCTGCCTGTTGTTGGTATTCCAAAAACTATTGATAATGATTTGCCAGGTACCGAGCAAACAATCGGCTTCACCAGCTGTGTTGATTTGGTTGCTGAATCTGTCATGCGCTTACAGTCAACAGCTGAATCACACCACCGTATTTTGATCCTGGAAGTCATGGGTCGCGACTCTGGATTTATTGCTTTGCATGGGGGTATTGCCGGTGGTGCTAATGTCATTTTACTGCCGGAAATAGCTTATTCTCTTGACTCTATTGTCAAAACCATCGAAGAGCGTAAAAAAAGAGGGCTAAACTTTTCGGTTATTGTTGCCTCTGAAGGAGCCGCAGCTAAAAACCAAGATGTTTTGTATCAAGATAATGCAGGGGGTAAGAAAACGCTTGGCGGTGTTGGGCAAGTGTTGGCTCAATCTCTTTTTGAGGCCACAGGTAGCGAAACTCGTTGCACGGTCTTGGGACACTTGCAGCGTGGTGGTGCTCCCAACGCTGCAGATAAGATTTTAGCCTTTCGCTTTGCCAGCCATGCAGCTAAATTGGTGCATGATAAGAAATTTTCTCGTTTAGTTGTGCTAAAACAGGGACATATTACTGATGTGGGCTATGATTCGATTGATCCCAGTCAGCGGCGAAAGATTGAGCTTAATGACGACCTGCTGGTTGCAGCGGGTATTGCTGGTATTTCTTTAGGGGTGTAAGTTTGCTAAAATTCGGGGTGTTATTTTGGGCTTTTTGCCTTTCTATCTTGGCCCAAGAACTCAAGCCCTCGCAAATTGTCTCTATCAACCTTGCTAGCGATGAAGTTCTTCTTACCTTACTCGACGCTAAAAAAGAATTGTGGCGACTTGCAGCAATCTCTCGTTTAGCGGATAACGCTGATTATAGCAATGTTCGAGATCTCGCTAAAAAAATTCCACACCGTTCAGGCAATAATATTGAATCCTTATTAGCACTAAAACCGAGACCAGATTTGGTTGTCACAGCTAGTTTCAATAGCCTTACACTTAGATCAAAAATTAAAGAGGCTCGTATTAACACCTATGGTATTGGTGAGCTGCGTAGCTTTACTGATATTCGAAACCTTATCTTGGATTTAGCAAAGCTTATACAGGCTGAAGATGTAGCCAAGGCTCACCTTGAACAGCTAGAGTCAAAGCTTGTGGCCTTGGTGCCATTATCAAAGCCAGTCAGTATTCTCTACTATGATACAAGCGGTGTGCAAGTCGGTGCTAAAACCCTTTTGACTGAAATGATAGAAAAGACAGGGGCACGTAATATCATTGCTGACAAGGGGATTCAAGGTTGGCCAAAGGTATCTAAAGAGTTCATCGCCCAGCTAAACCCGGATTTTATTTTAGTCTGTGCAAAATCTTTAGGTGAAGCAAAAGAAAAAGTCAGGCAGAACCGTAGTTTTGCGGTTCTGCCTGCCTTTAAATCCAATAAGTTTCTTTTGCTTGAGGCCTCACAGATGTATGCAACCTCTTTTGTTACCTATGAGGCTGTCCTTAAGCTGCATACCCAGCTATTAGCTTGGGAAAAAGTACCTAACCAGTTTTCTGTCAAGTCCTAGATTGAACTATTATCTCTTCAAATTGATTACCTCTTCGATCATAGCATCTGTTGTGGTAATCGAGCGAGAGTTAGCTTGAAACAATCGCTGGGTAGTGATCATGTTTACAAACTCCCCTGCTAAGTCAACGTTGGATTCTTCAAGAGAAGAAGAATAAAGAGAGCCTCTAGCTCCAGTTTCTGGAGTGCCGATATTTGGTGGCCCTGACTTAATAGTAGAGTAGAACATATTGCGCCCAGCTTTCATCAAAGCGTCTTGATTTGAGAATGTTGCTAAGGCTACGGAAGCTAAATCGCGCTGAACACCGTTTGAAAAAACACCGCGAATGCGGCCATCGCTTTCAATTTGGAGAGATTTTAATTGACCAGCTTCATAACCATCTTGCTGATGAAAGTTCAGTACAGATTTACCGGCAATCGAAGTTGCAGCATTAATACCTGTGCCACCTTCTTCTGCGACGTTGCGGCCAAAATCAAAGGCAATTTGTTGATTGGGGAAGGCGCCGTTAGAGAAGTTAATTGAGGACTGGTCTGTAATTTCTTCTAACAGCATGCCATTTTTATTAAATCTTACTTTGCCATTTGCAAACTCTGTTAGGTCAAAACCACTAGGATTTGTGACTTCGCTTGAAT
>CALBMD010000410.1 GCA_937896265.1 uncultured Pseudomonadota bacterium | reverse complement strand
GCGAGGCAGAAATCGTTGCTAAAGCTCTAGAAGAAGCCCGCGCAGCAGGATACATCGGCAAATCAATCCTAGGACGAGACTTTGAACTTGATATCCTCATCTACCGCGGCGCTGGCGCTTACATCTGTGGTGAAGAAACAGGCCTCTTATCAAGCCTTGAAGGTAAACGGGGCGAGCCGAAGGTGAAGCCCCCCTTTCCAGCCCAAGTTGGTGCCTTTGGCATGCCCACTTGTGTCAATAATGTCGAAACGCTCTGCGTCATTCCTATTCTTATTAATGAAGGTGCTGCGAGATTTGCTGCAGCTGGCACTGAGCGCTCAGGAGGCACTCGTCTCTTTTGTGTCTCTGGTCATGTTGAGCGACCGGGCGTCTACGAGCTTCCTCTAACCATCACGCTACGCCAACTTATCGAACATGCTGGCGGCATGCTTGGTGGACGCCCGCTAAAGGCTGTAATCCCCGGCGGAGCTTCTGCCCCAATGTTACGTGCTGATGAAATCGATGTCGCTATGGATTTCGACTCTTTAGCCAAAGCCGGTACCATGGCTGGTTCCGGTGGTGTCATTGTCATAAATGATACTACCTGCATTGTTGAAGCTGCAGCTCGCCTCTTGAAATTTTACGAGCACGAATCCTGTGGCCAATGTAGCCAATGCCGAGAAGGTAGTCATTGGCTGGCGCGGATGTTCCACCGTATTGAAAAAGGTGGCGGTACCACTGAAGACCTTGATAAAGTTGCACGCATTTGTGGCGCTATGGCAGGTCAGACTATCTGCGCCTTTGCCGATGCTGTCACTGGCCCAGCTTTATCAACAGTCCGCAAATTTCGCGCTGACTTTGAAGAGCATATCAAACTTGGCGCTTGCCCTATGAAGCAAGGGAGGCACTGATGAGCGAGACAGCTCCAAAACCTACGATTACACTTGATGGCAAGTGCATCCCCTTTGAACCAGGCGATACCATCATGCGCGCTGCTGAACGCGCTAACCTAGATAGCGATATCCCTCGCTTTTGCTATCATCCTGGGTTACCGGTGGCAGGTACCTGCCGCATGTGTACTGTCGAAATCGAAAAATCACCCAAGCTGATGACTTCTTGCTCAACACCAGCTACCGACGGCATGATTGTCCATACACAGTCACCAAAGGTACGACAAAGCCGCGCTGGCGTTATGGAATTTCTCCTTATCAATCACCCATTGGACTGTCCGGTTTGCGACCAAGCTGGCGAATGTTCACTACAAAATTACAACTACGAATATGGCCCTGGCACCAGTGAATTCAAAGAACAAAAGCGTATTTTTGAAAAGGCCGAAACGAAAAAACTCTCTGAGCGCCTGACCCTAAATATGAATCGCTGCGTGCATTGTGAACGCTGTGTACGCTTCACCGAAAGTGTCACAAAGACCAATGAATTGTTGATGAACCATCGGGGATGGAAGAAAGAGCTCACAACAGCCTTAGAAGAAGGTGTATTCAACGAATATCAGGGTAACATCGCTGATATTTGCCCTGTAGGTGCGATTACCTTTAATGACTTCCGATTCAAAAAGCGTGTTTGGTTTCTCAAGCCAAAGGAAACCATTTGCGACGGCTGCTCCAAAGGATGCTCCGTGTTTGCCGATGAAGAAAAAAACATCGTCCACCGCTACCGCGCCAGAGAAAACAAAGCCGTCAATGGCCATTGGATTTGTGACGCTGGTCGCGTATCCTTTCACCGACGCCAAGAGCCACAGCGTGTTGTTGAGCCTCTTTTACGCCCTACCGGCAGCACAGGGCTTGTAGCTAGCAATTGGCTAACAGTACTACCCTGGTTCGCCAAAGCAATTGCTGAGGCCAAAAAGATTCTCTTTGTGCTCGGCACTGACACCACAATAGAAGAAGCCAAGGCTCTGCAGCATGACTTTCCCCAGGCGACTTTCCGCATGCTCAATGGCATAGATGGAATAAATACCTCAAAAGATGATGCACCAGTAGACCAGCTACTTAGACGCAAAGACCAAACGCCTAATACCCGTGGGCTTGAAGAGCTTGGTTTCACCGCCTTAGATGGTGGCGAAACAGGTTATGAATTAGCCATTTATTTTAAATCTGGTAGAGCAGCCGCAAGATCAAAGAAACTTGCTGCCATAGAAGTCGCTTGGGGCGTGTGGTTTTCCCCTGAGATAACTGATTTCACCGCTGTTATCCCTGGGCTGAGCCACTTGGAAAAAAGAGGCAGCTTCACCAATTGCGATGGTATTACTCAAAGTTTTGTACCAGCAGTAACTCCCCTTGGTATGGCGTCATCGGTAGAAAAGGTTCTTCACGCCCTAAATGCCAAATCGCGCTCTCAAAGCAAGGAGGCATTGCATGTCCCTCTTTGATATTCTAGCTATACTGGGCAAAGTAGCCTTTGTTCTTGCCGTCGTGTTAGGCTCTGTACCTCTTATTGTTTGGTTTGAGCGTCGGGGTTCTGCTTGGATCCAAGGCCGTGTCGGGCCTAATCGTGTCGGGCCCTTTGGCCTCTTCCAACCCTTTGTTGATGTCGTGAAATTCGCCACAAAGGAAAATTTCGTCCCAAGGGATTCTTCCAAGGTCTACTACCATCTGGCTCCAGCTCTAGCTGTTGTCGCCCCTCTCGCTGCTTTTGCTGTGATCCCCTTTGGTAGCCAAATCATAGTCATGGGCCAAGCGATCCAATTACAAATCACCCAGCTAGACATTGGCATTTTAGCTATCTTGGCTTTTGCTGGTCTTGAGATCTATCCTGTGATGCTTGCTGGCTGGTCGTCTAATAATAAGTACGGCGTCTTTGGTGCACTGCGCGGGTCAAGCCAAATGATGAGCTACGAAATTGCATTTGGCCTGTCACTGGCTTCTATGCTCCTTGTTTATGGCACCTTTGATCTAAACGAAATGGTTCGCTATCAACAAAACACCTTCTTTGGTTTTTTACCAAAATGGGGTATTTTGTTAAACCCTTTATCTTTTCTCATATTTCTCATAGCTATCTTTGTTGAGACCAATCGACTGCCCTTTGACTTGCCAGAAGGTGACTCAGAACTCGTTGCAGGCTACCATATCGAATATGGCGCAACAAAGTTCATGATGTTCTTTTTTGCTGAGTATGTGGCAATGATTATGGCCTCTAGCGTCCTAGTTACTCTTTTTCTTGGCGGTTACGCTACCCTGCCTGGTGTTGGCTTACTAATTCATACTCTTGGCATTTCCTTGGATCTGACTAGCGACAACCAGCAAAACCTTCTAGCATTAGGTCAAGTGACTTCTTTTATTTTTAAAGTAGCACTGATTATGATTTTCTATGTGTGGGTGCGCTGGACACTGCCTCGCTTTCGCTTTGACCAACTTATGAACCTCGGCTGGAAGATTCTCTTTCCACTATCGCTCATTAACTTGATGTTTGTGGCCAGCTTTTTGGCCTGGATCGGAGGCTAAGATGGCCAAGGTCGTTTCTCGCAAAGAAAGTTTTTGGGATCGATTTTACATCCCGGCATTGCTCATAGGCTTGTCTGTCACACTCAAGCATTTTTTTCGCTCATTGGTGCTAGGCAAAACTAAAACTATCCAATACCCAGAAGTCAAACGCGAGTATTCTCAGCGCTTTCGCGGTCGTCATTTTATTTCTATTGACCAAAACAAGATTGAAAACTGTACTTCTTGCTATCTTTGCCAGACGGTTTGTCCAGCAGAGTGCATTACTATCGTGGCAGAAGAGCGCGATCCTGCACAAAATCCTTATGGTGTAGCTAAGGAAAAAAAGCCCCTTAGCTTTGATATCGACGCTTTGCGCTGCTGTTTTTGCGGTATGTGTGAAGAGGCTTGCCCCAAAGATGCCATTAAACTTTCACGAGATTATGAGTTAGCTACTCTCAACCGTGATGAAGCTATGTATGATTTGAATTACCTTAAACGTGAGGTAAAAGGCCGTGGCTGATACCATCCTTGCAGGGAATCTGCTGCCTCTATGGCCAGGGCTGTCTTATCTAAATTTAAAATCCAGCAAGGGTGAGGGTTTGGGAGAAACCAGCTGCGCAGTTTTCCCAGACCCTTCCTTGCTTTCAAAAAAGCAAGGCGAAAATGATGGAAAGGTAAATAACTTATGATCGAAGCACTTACCTTAGCTGTTGTCATCTTAAGCATCATGATGATCCTAGCCAAAAATCCAATTAACAGCGCCTTCTGTCTTGTTATCCTTATGATCTGCCTAGGTGGCATCTACGCCGCAATTGGTGCTCATTTCGTTGCCGCCTTGCAAATCATCGTTTATGCTGGTGCTGTCATGGTACTTGTTGTCTTTTCCATTATGCTTATGAACCTCAACGAAACGCGTAGCTCCATTGATCTGCGTTCACCAAGCGTCCTACTTGCTGTAGGGGCAACCGTTGTTCTTTTGGCCATCCTAACTATTAGCTTTTTTGAGTGGCAAACTGCTACCCTCAAGCCAGTCTCAGGACCCTATACTCTTGAGGCAATTAAACAATTGGGTGGCAATGTCTTTGCTCTCTCCGCTATGATGTTTGCAAAGGGCTATATCCAGTTCGAACTTATTGGCCTTTTGTTGCCCGTAGCCGTAGCTGGCGCCCTCGTGCTAGCCAAAAGAAAGGTAGATTAACGCCAATGGATACTAGCACCCTGCTGCATCTACTTTCAGGCTATCTTTTCTGCATGGGGCTATTAGCTCTGCTCCTGCAACGCAATAGCATCATCATGCTCATGGGTATCGAGCTAATGCTCAATGGCATCAATCTATCCTTTGTCACCTTTGCTCGTGATTTAAACGACCTTGCCGGACAGCTTAATGCTATCTTCATCATCGCTATTGCGGCCGCTGAGTCAGCAGTTGGCCTTTCAATCCTTGTGCACGTCTACCGCAACTTTGGCGGCATTAAGACTGACCAAACGACGTCCTTGAGGGGGTAGCTTTGATCTACGGCCACATATTGCTATTACTTTTGCTCTTGCCACTTGCTGGCGCCTTCTTCAACGGCCTATGCTACCCAAAACTAGCTGATGCTCACTCGCATTCACCGCTACCTGGTATTATAGCTTCAGCAATGATAGCTATCAACTTCGTGCTTTCAACGATGCTTTTTCAAAACATTTATGTGACAAACCTTGATATCATTGCCCCAATCTATGATTGGTTGCATATTGGCCCTCTCAACATAGACCTCACTCTCCACCTTGATCGCTTAAGTGCCGTTATGCTTCTCATTATCAATGGCATCGGTGGCTTGATTCATATTTATAGCATTGGCTATATGGCCCACGAAGAAGGAGCTAGCCGCTTCTTCACTTATCTGAATCTCTTCATTTTTTCTATGCTGCTACTTGTACTTTCAGATAACTTAGTCTTTATCTTTGCAGATCGGAAGAGCGTCGT
>CALBMD010000409.1 GCA_937896265.1 uncultured Pseudomonadota bacterium | reverse complement strand
ATAACTCACAGATTGTACGAACCCTCAGAGGGGCTAAACACTTTCTTCATGAGCTTCGTCAATTTGACAAAGCTTTTTTTGATTACACGACGGCTCATTCGATTAAAAAAGATAAAGAGCATCGTTTTGAGAACAGACTTTTCTTTGCTCGTTTTGTCCTGGCTCTTTTTCTTGATAGATTAGCTTATACCGAAATTGCCAGAATAAATGCCTTATTTACAGCAAAACACAGACGGGCACTTTTGCATACTCATATGCTATTTTTGGAAAACCTAGCTAGGCGAACCTATCGAGAGACAAAAGAGCTGCATATCAGCGAGGTAAAACAAAAGTGGTTGGCACGTAAGCTGCAATTTAATGACAAACTTTATCTGCAGCTGCTCTTAGGGCATGCCCAGCATATTTTTGGCCAGGCTTTAGGTCCCAAGGAAGTGGGTTATTTTTTACTTCGAGCCAGAGAATTTGCTCTAGCTGACTATTTAAAGTACTTAGAAAAGGAGCTTACTACTCCCAAAAAATTGACTGTTAATTTTCTAACCCAAGAGCAGGATTTAAAGAGGAGTTGGATCAAGCAACTCTATCAGGAGCTGCATTCTTACGCCAAAGAAGCTATTTTTCATAATAAAAATAGGAACGTGTTGATCATCAACACAGAGGCTTTTTATGATGCAAAGGATTTGCTAGCCAAAAGTGAAGCTTTCTTCGCTAAAAAATCACTGGCTAGCAGGAAGGTACTATTCTTTCATCAGGCAGAGACGCCGCTGCATAGCTTTGAGCATCTTAAGGAACAAGAAAAGATACATAAAAAGATAACGAAAGTTGCAAAGCATTTACCCTTAAAACAAGAGGAAGTGCTTTTTGCAAGCTTTAGCCCTAAGCCGAAGAAACAGGTTTACTTTGCTCTTGTTGAGATAGCCAAAAACCTGGAGGTTATAGACGTAAAAGAACCTGTACAAGCCATGACAGCCTTTCAAGAGCCTACTAATAGTCTGCATCATGTAAGAGAACAGAACGTTCAACACCAGCGTATAGCAGAGCGGCAAAAAGTGGTTATCGAGGAAAAGCGTTTAGGAGATGAAATAGCGGCTAGCAGCCCCTTGGATAGTTTGCCAAAAGAAACAGCTGCTATGGCAGGCAAGATAGAAGTTCCTGAAACAAAGCTTGCCCCCTTGGCCTATGCACCTTTGCCGCTACCAACTGAGTCTGTTGTACAAAGTCTTGGTGATATACGTCGGTTATTTAAGCAAAAATAATCAATGGCTGCTATAATGGGGACATGGATTTTGCTGCCTTAAAACCAATTTTGCTGCTTTTTTTATCTAATATCTTCATGACCTTTGCTTGGTATGGTCATCTCAAGCATCTTAAGTCTAGCCCACTAATGATCGCTATTTTAATCAGCTGGGGCATTGCTTTTTTTGAATATCTTTTGCAGGTGCCGGCCAATCGGCTAGGTAGCGAACGCTATAATTTAGCCCAGTTAAAAGTGATGCAAGAGGTCATTTCGATGGCGGTATTTGCTCTTTTCTCTATCTTTTATATGAAGACAGCTCTTCGTAGCGATTTTCTTTGGGCATCGCTTTGCCTTGTCGGCGCTGTTTATTTTATGTTCCGCTCTCAAGGCTCTTAAGATTAAGCGAAGAAAGGCAGTGGCTGCTGGGAGATTAAAGCTCTGCTGCGATCCTTTTTTTCGCCCAGCTAAGAGCATCTGCGGGCGATTTTAGTTCTCCCTCCAACTGTAATTCAAAGCTCTCATCGATGATCTTGGCATAAATAGGTCCAGGGGCTAACCCCATAGCTAAGAGATCTTTGCCACGCAGCCAAGGGATGAGGGTTTTTTTGGCAACGTTAAGCTTTAGAAGTGTTTTTCTTAGCCACTGGCCGGCAAAAAAGCGGCGTTTTTTGGCTTCTTCAGTAGTACGTCCGAGGAAATCGGCTTTGGCTACTAGGAGTAGATCTTCCATATCTACTCTCAGAGCCAGGCGTTTGATTGCCCCTTCACTTACCTTATGGCGCAGATGATAAAGCTGTACAGGACGCAAGTGTTCAAGCACCAACTTAACAACAGCGTCGATCAGTTTGGTGTTGTTTGTTAGTCTATCTAAAAAACTGCGTGTCGGTGCTTCCCCTAAGACATCATGGCCAATACTGCGCATACGTCCGTCTTTGAGTTGGGTGCAAAGAGGCTTGCCTAAATCATGGCACAAGGCACCAAGCATCAGTGCTAGCTTATTGATGTTCTCCTCTTGTGCTCGTTCTTTGCGTACAAGCTGAGCAGCTTCATCAACAACCATCAATGTATGTATCCAAACATCGCCTTCTGGATGCCACTGGGGGTCTTGGGGGCAGTTCACAAGAGCTTCTAGTTCAGGAAAAAAGCGTAGCAGGTGGCATTCTTTTAAATAGGAAAGGCCAATGGACGGTTTGGCAGCTTGTAGCAAAAGCTTGGCAAACTCGCCATAGATCCGCTCGCGTGGCAGTTCGCTTAAATCTTGTTGGCGCAACACTTCGATAGTTTCAGGGGCAATTTGAAACGCCAGGCGGGCAGCAAACTGCACAGCTCTGAGTGCTCGTAAGGGGTCTTCGCCAAAAGCTTTGCCAACATGGCGAAGAGTTTTAGACTTAAGGTCTTTTAGGCCGCCATAGTAGTCATAGATTTTAGCAGCAACGATATCGATGCCCATGGCGTTGATTGTGAAATCTCGTCGCAAAGAAGAGGTGGCAAAATCAAAGGATTTGTTGTTTTCAATAACAAATCCTTTGTGTCCCTTGCCGTTTTTAGTTTCTTTGCGAGGCATGGCAAATTCAAATTGATGGCCAAAGCTAGCAAGTGAAATGACGCCAAAGCTTTTACCAAACTGATTTGGCTTGCCGTATTTTGCTAAAATGCTCTCAAGTGCAAAAAGTTCGAGATTGAAGACCTCAAGGTCAAAATCTTTGGCAAGTCCTTGCTTTCCCCTTTTTAGGAAGAAATCGCGCACAAAACCACCGACTAAAAATAGCTTGCCGCCAGCATGGTCAATATCTTTAGCGATAGCCAATAAGGAGGGAGGAAGACTCTTTTTGATTTTTTTAACTTGGGCAGTAGTTAAGTTTTTTTCGCTCATAGTGCTAGTTTAACGGGCTACTTTGCTCCTTGCTAGTCTTTTGTCTCTTAGATTATCATAAGTTAGTTACTGGCGCGAAATTCAAAAATGGCGGTCTTGGCAGCAAAATCGCCCCAAGCAGAGGTGGCTATCGTGTCCATCATAAAAATGCTGTTTCTTGTCTTGCTCTCAAGCGCCAATCTCAAAGCGGTAGTAGATTTTGATTTTAGCTATAACTACCTGACAATCACGGGCGTTAACACCACTGAAGCTATTGGCAGCAAGGGTTTTGAATCGCGATTTTCGGCGCTTTATCCGTTTTTCCCGGCGTTTAAGATGGGAGTAAGTTACAGTATTGGTCAAGATCTTAAGCGGGATGTCGCTCTTCCTTATAATCTTAGGGTCAACGAGCTTTCCACTGTTGCTCAAATGGAAGTAAGAGCTGCTCGCTTTGCCTTTGGTCTCTATGGCCATTATGTTTTTGCCCGAGAATACTTTTATGCTTTTGATAATGAGGCGGTAAAACATGAGATGCTTTATGGCGGGACGCAAAACTATGGTTTGGCCCTCTTCTATCAGTTGTTACCTCCCGCTAGGCTTCTTTGTCGCGCTGATTACCAAAAAGGCATTTTGCTTCTTCATCCAGATGAATCTGTGCGTAAACAGTCCATTATTAAAAAGTCTATAGGGGTTGGTTTTGAGTATAGCCTCTAATAAGAACCAAGCTTAGTAAAAATTTGATGGAGAAAGCATGGAGCTTAAGCAAACAATTAGAGATTACTTGGCTTGGCAGGACGCATGTCCTAGCGTCTTTCACGTTGGTGAAGCTATTAGCGCTAAATTGGCCCAGGCAGGCTTTACTCGTCTTTTGATTCAAGATCAAAATTGGCATCTTGAAGCTGGTGGGCGTTATTATGTGCGTCATCCAGATGAGAAAGCCTTTGTTGCTTTTGTCGTTGGGGCAAAGAGCCCACAACAAAAAGGTTTTTCCTTACTAGCAGCTCATACTGATAGCCCTGTGCTGCGGTTGAAAATGAACCCAGTAAAAGAAGGGCCAGGCTTTGTGCGTCTTGCCACGCAACTACACGGTGGTCTTATCCAGCGCTCTTGGCTTGACCGGCCTCTTATTTTAGCTGGTAAGGTCTATTGGACATCGCAATCCAGTCAAGAAGTTGTTTGGGATTTGGATCATCATCTGCCACTTTTGCATCAAAGCTTAGTGCGAAGCGCCAAGCCAATAGCTGTTATCCCTGATTTGGCTATTCATCTAGATCGTAGTAAAAACGAATCAGGGGCAATTAATCCTGAAGAGATGCTGGCAGCTGTCATTGGTACTTCCTTATCGGAGTCTTTAACTCCCCATCGGTTTGACACGATGCTTAGTCAGTTTTTTGGTTTTTCTCCTGAGCAAGAAATCTGTGGTTTTGATTTGACTTTAGCTCCTTATCATCCCCATATGCTTGTTGGTCATGATGAGAGCTTGATTTTAGGTCCCCGTCATGATGACTTAGCGATGAGTTTTGCTGGCCTTTGCGCCATAACAAGCTTGCCTGGCGATTTTGTTCCTCCCCGGACGGCAGCTTTGCTTTTAGTGGATGCCGAAGAAACAGGGTCTAAGACTGTCTCTGGAGCTGAGTCAACTTTTGTCCGCGATATCTTAGAAAAGATCTGTCGCCAGCATCCAGCAGCAGAACCCTTAGAAGACATAAGCCAAGCCTTTGCCCTTAGTTTTTTAGTCTCAGCAGATATGGCTCACGGTTTACACCCTGCCCATCCAGAAAAACACGACACCAACCATAAGCCCCTACTCAATAGAGGGTTAGTGATTAAAGAAAATGCTTCAGATCGTTATGCTACTTCTGGTTACACAGCTGCGATTTTTCGCAAACTTTGCGAGGCTGCTAAGGTGCCGGTACAGCATTTTGTTAACCGTCAAGATCTTGCTTGTGGTTCGACTATCGGACCAATTTTAGCGGCTAATCTTAATTGCCAAACTGTCGATGTTGGCACAGCCATGTGGGGTATGCACTCAAGTGGTGAAACGATGGGTGCTTATGATCTTTTTTACGCTGCTCAGGTATTTCAAACTTTCTTTACCGCTGGTGCCAGGAGCTTTTAGGTGAATACAAAATATTCTGGTCCAGAAAAAGTAGCCATTGTCCTTGCGATGCTAGATGAAAAAACAGCAGGTGAGATCTTGCGTCATTTAGAAAGGACACAAGCAATGGCAGTTTTACAGCAAATGCAGCGTCTTGGCCGAGTTGATCAAGCTGTAGCTGATGAGTTAGTAAAAGAAATGCTACCACTTTTAACCAAGAAGCCAGCAACTCAAGGCGATCCTGAGAGATTTGCTTCCTTGCTCAATAAGGCGTTTAAGGGGGCAAAGGCAGAGGAGCTGCTTGCTAAGTACGCCATAGATAGTCCCATGGATCGTCTAGATGTGTTAGATCAGTTTAGCCCTCAAGAGCTTTGTGCCATCTTAGAGCAAGAGCATCCACAAACTGCGGCGGTACTCTTAGCCAACCTTGAGCCTGAGAAAATGGCACAGACCATTCGCTTGCTTCGTTCATCTCTGCGAGCTGAATTAATGATGCGTCTTGCTAAAATGGAGGCTGTTGACCATGAAGTGCTTAGTCAATTAAAAGAGACTTTAGAGGCGGTTTATCTTAAAAGGAAAAATCTAAGTCAAGCCAAGCGAGGGGGAGTCAGTGCCCTGGTGGGGATGTTGCACAAAATGGATTTAGCTAGTCGCGAGAAAATGCTAGCTGATCTTGCTGTGCGCGATCCCAAACTTGCCGCTCAAGTAGCGAAAAACCTCATGCAGTTTGAAGACTTGCGGAAACTAAAACCGAAAGAATATCTTGCTTTGATCGAAGAGGTTTCTCGTGACACGATGCTTAAGGCACTAAGGCTTGCTTCAGAGCCGCTGAAAGAGCGTTTTTTTGCTTCGATGTCGGAGCGAGCAAAGGTTCTTTGGAGGGAAGACTTAGCACAGATGAAGCCTTTGCCAAAAGAGCAGGCAGAAGAGGCACAAAGGGAAGTTCTTGAAGCAGCTACCCAGCTTATTAAAGAAGGTAAGATTGTTTCTTTGTCGAATGAAGAGTATGTGTAGGCGCAGCCTCTGTAGCCTGGTTGCATGGTCTAGTTTGCATGGTCTAGTTTGTAATAGCAGCGTGGCATAAGACGGTGTTCTGGAGAGCTGCGCGCTCCCCAGACCCCTGGCGCCGGGGGAAGGTTCCCCCCGGGCCCCCTCTTTTTTAAGTAAGAACTAAAAAAAGATAGGCGGATAGATGACATCATAAAGCAAGGATGTCAGGTTTTAAGAAAGCTGACACTTACATTGCTTAGCTGCATACAGCCTATATTCTTTACTAAAATCTATAAAAGTCTAATAAGGAGGGGGCCCAGGGGGAACCTTCCCCCGGCGCAGGGGCCTGGGGAGCGCGCAGCTCTCCAGAACACCGTCTTATGCCACGCTGCTATTACAAACTAGCTCTTAAAACTATCTTTATTAGTTCTTAAAAAAGAGGGAGCCTTCCCCCGGCGCTGGAGTTTGGGGTCTAGTGCTGCAAATATTTTGCCAACCATGCTTTTGCCAGCTTGAGGAAATGTTGTACTCGGCCTTCTTCGCAGTTTAAGCCAAGATCAGCGCAGTTTTTGACATAATCGTTTTCGCCTATAACAGAAAAGACCACCAGGACAGTAAATAGAACCAGGGTCAAAAAAAGGGCGAAAAAAAACTTCTTAATACGAGTGCCGAAACCCCATCGCACTTAAGCTTACCCCGAAATCAGATAAGGCTGGTCAAGGTTGACCTGCTCTAGTAATTTATTGACGGAAAGCCAAATCTTTGCGCCGCTTAAAGAGAGATTGTACATGATACCCGAGATGAATGAAACAGCCGTTTGGTCAAGAACCCACACCTGCGGTGGGCTAAAACAACAAGATGTCGGATCCGAAGTGTGTTTGGTTGGGTGGGTGGCCAAACACCGCGACCATGGCCCTTTGCTTTTTGTCGATATCCGAGACCGCTTTGGTCTTACCCAATTAGTCTTTGATCAAACCTTTGATATGAAGTCGTACGCGAAAGCCAAAGAACTCAAGCAAGAGTACGTCATTTCTATCCGAGGTAAGGTTCGTCAAAGACCAGCAAACATGATCAATCATGAGATGGCTACTGGTGCCGTCGAAGTCTGCGTTCTTGAGCTGATGGTTAATTCAAAAGCCCAGACGCTACCTTTTCCTATTAGCGATCAGGTCGATGCTTCGGAACACTTACGCCTTAAGTTCCGCTACCTAGATTTAAGACGGCCACAAATGAACCACAACCTTGTGGCGCGTAGCCAAATTGTTAGCTTGGTGCGCAGGACGCTAGAAGGCTTCGGTTTTCTCGATATGGAGACGCCTTATCTTTATAAATCAACGCCAGAAGGGGCAAGAGAATTTCTTGTGCCTTCACGGGTAAACCCACGACAGTTTTATGCATTGCCGCAAAGCCCGCAGCTTTATAAACAGCTTTTGATGATCTCTGGCTTTGACCGCTACTTTCAGATCGTTAAATGCTTTCGAGATGAAGACCTTCGGTCTGATCGACAGCCAGAATTTTCACAAATTGACTGCGAAATGTCTTTTGTCGATCAGGAAAAAATTCTGACTACCTTTGAAGCTTTTGTCAAAGAGGTAGTAAATACTTACTTACAACGCGAAGTCATCACGACATTGCCACGCATGAGCTTTCAGGAAGCGATGGATCGCTTTGGCAGCGATAAACCAGATACTCGTTTTGGTCTTGAGCTTGTTGACTTTACCGATCTGGTTGATAAGTCAGAATTTAGCGTTTTTAAGGATGCTAAGGCCAAGGGTGGCATTATCAATGCCATCGTGATTAAAGGCAAGGCGGCTCAGTTTTCTCGCAAGGATCTCGATGGCTTTAGTGAGCTGGCTAAATCGCATGGTTTAGGTGGCATTGCTTGGGTTAAGATCAATGCACCTGGTCAAGAGGCTCGCTGGCAATCACCTATTGCTAAGTTCTTTTCACCAGAGGCGGTAGATGCGTTTGAGGCTCGTGGTCATATGGGCGATGCTGATCTAGTACTTTTTGCCGCTGGTGGCTATGATGGCGTAAAGGCTGCTCTTGGCGCTTTACGTTTGGAGCTTGCAGCAAAACTGTCGCTTGTTACTCCTGGTAGCTTTGCTTTCCTTTGGGTTGTAGATTTTCCGCTGCTTGAAAAAACAGATGAGGGCAAGTGGAAGGCTAGACATCACCCTTTTTGTATGCCGCAAGCTAGCGATATTGCGCTTTTGGACTCAGACCCTGAAAAGGTGCGAGCCCACGCTTATGATCTGGTATGCAATGGCTATGAAGTGGGCGGTGGCTCTGTGCGGATTCATATCCCTAGTATTCAAGAAAAGGTATTTAGCGTTATAGGCCTTAGTGAAAAAGAAGCTCATGAGAAATTTGGCTTCTTGCTTGAGGCGCTTAAATATGGCACGCCTCCCCATGGTGGCATCGCCTTGGGACTTGACCGTTTTGTCATGTTGCTGACAGGCAATACGGCTATTCGCGATGTTATTGCCTTTCCTAAGACGCTAAAGGCTACTTGCCTTATGACAGAAGCACCAAGTGCCGTACCTGCTAATGTTTTGTCGGATCTTTACATTCAAGTGACACCTGAAAAGACTTTAAACCCGGATCCGAATTTCTAGTTGTGTGCTACGTTGCTTTGTCGTCGCGAAATCCTCATGCTCAATATGTGCACTGCGGTTTCGCTTCTCCTCGCGCCTTGCACCCAACCGAACTTTGAATCCTTTGGATTTATTGGTAAATTTCAAAAAATTTCACTTCTAGGCTTAGATGAAAGGATTTATCGGTGCAAAACCAGCAGTGGCAAGATTATCCGATGGGGCCCAAGCTTCGCGATTTTTTGCAAG
>CALBMD010000408.1 GCA_937896265.1 uncultured Pseudomonadota bacterium | reverse complement strand
ATTAGATATTCCGGATTGCATTCGCTTATGGTCTGAAGCAACAAATACAAAACTCTCGACATCTCCACTTGATCATATTATTGATTCTGGGAAAACCGAAGAGTTGAAACATTATGCCGGAATGCTATCTTTGAAACAGCTGGATGAAGTAGAAGAGAAAACTGGTGAAAGACTGAATGACTACTGGAGAAAGGCCCGTGAATCTCAGGTCAAATTAGGTAATCTAACTTTTGTTAGACGAGACAATTCTTACTATGTATACAGAAAAGGAAACCTTGAACAGATTACTAACTTTGCTGTAGACATAGAGCGAATTATAAAGCGAGATGGAAAATTTTTACGTACTGGAGTTTTCTATCTAGGTAATAGCTCTGTACCATTTGAATTAGAAGAAGAGCACTTTGTTAATAACAGGAAGCTGCACCAAGCAATAAAAGAAAAATTTATTTCATCTGGATTAGGTATACCTATTTTATTTCCACTATACGCTAATAGGCTATTACTATTAATTGAGTCTTTTAATTCTAGTCCAAAAATTGAGTTAGAAGAGACTAATCCAGAGAAGAGCACATAACAATATTACTCGCTATGTGCTCATGCTCTAGACTATTCTGGCAACTCAACTGCATTGATCGCCGTTAAAATAGCACTTGGATCTTTTTCCAAGGCCTGCATAAGGTCCATTGTTTTATCCGAAAACCCAGCTAACTGGTAAATACCTTCTGCAGGGAATTGCATACTCCCATACCCTGCAAGATCAAAGCAATAAACTTTAGGTGTAGCCTTATAAGTTTTGCAGTATTCGCCAAAGGCTGCTTGTGGTGTGTTGTGTCCTATCCAAGCCTGCATGTCAGATAATATAATTATTCTGTCATACTTTTTAGTTAACGGCTTGAATATACAATTGAAGTCAGTACCTCCACCTCTACAACCTGCAGCAATTGTTTTCGTGATCGTGCTCAAAGTATCACCCAAATTAATGTTGTGATATGAGGCACGGTCATCAAATAACAAGAAGTCCGCGTCATTAGTTTTTGTCAACACCGCGCCGAAAAGAGCACCTATTTCAGCAGGGGATCTACCGTCTTTGCCTTTGCCTCGGGCGACTGCCCAACCTAGACTACCCATTGACCCTGAGCAGTCTAACACAACGAGGGTATTTCCTTCAAATTTGGGAACATTACATAAGGCGATTTCTGCGGCCTTGTCAAGCGCAGCTATAACTTTACGAACTCCCGACTCTTGCAGGGAAGACATTTCTTTGATTGCAACCATGTATCGAAACGGAAGCACCAATGATCTTTTGATTGATTTTTCATCAACTAGTTGAGCACAAGCAATTTCCAGTATCTCTGGGCTGCAATTCTGTAAAATATTTCTCATGTTGCGAAGTAAAGCAAAATAACCCAGTTTCTTGTTAGTTACTAGCTCTGCCCATACTTCACCTTTATTTTTGCCTGTTTGCCCTGCTGCACTTAGCTCGGACTCCCAGGTATCTGTGGAGGCCAGTTTACCTTCCATTAGATCTTTATAAGCTTCTGCGTTTTGCGCGGAAGGTTTCGGATGAACCAGGTTAAACAAATCGACCAACTTTACTGCATCGGTTTCACCTTTGTATTTGGCTAACTGATACCGGTCAAATTTACCTAGACCTAAAGCCAACCCTTTTTTAAGAGAGTTTGGGATCGGTTTCTTATGAAGATGAATATAAGCAGCGAGGATCTCAGCTGCATCATCTACGCGGTAAATCACTTTATCAAGAAAGTGCTTTGTCCATTTTTCACCTTTAACTATCTTTACTATCTCTGCAGCGGCGGCGTGAGAAATAGATCTCATGCCTGCTTGCGTACGGGCATATATCG
>CALBMD010000407.1 GCA_937896265.1 uncultured Pseudomonadota bacterium | reverse complement strand
CCGCCCAAACCAAGTGAGAATGGATGGAGCATTTTTTCTAGCGCTCCGCCACCTTCTCCAAGCACAATACCCATTCTTAAAGCAATCTTTCGCGTTTTTGCATTGCACCCTTTGAATAAGGCTTGCTCCCAATCGGTGCAAATTCTCGCTAAAAAATCGTTTCCGGCTTCAGCTGTTTCTTCGAGGATATCGCTTCCTCGATCTCCATAAAGACCAATCGCAGAGGCTGTGATGAAGACCTCAGGAAATCTTTTGCAGTTTGTCTCTAACAACGCGATTAAATTTCGGGTGCTACTGACTCGAGAATTATATAAGCTTTTCTCAACTGAAGGATTCCAACGTTTTTCTAAAATAGGTTCACCAGCAAAATGAATCACTGCATGTGTGTTTTCTAATAGATCTAGGTTTTTTGGTGCTGACTGTATCGAAAAGTCCCATTCCAGGGCTTGATGCGGCGCTGGAATCAAGGAACGAGCACGCTTTGCGTCACGGGTAATTGTCACTAATTCGTGCCCTTCTCGGCTTAGAGCTTCACACAGGGCTCTCCCAACAAACCCAGTTGCGCCAGAAATCAGAATCTTCATGTAGAATCCCTTGTGAGAATTTCTTCTGGATACGAATTCAAAATACTTTGATTTTGCAAGTAACCAACTGCATGTTGATCAACCAAAAATCGAAATAAGGTAGTAACTGAGGCCAATGGCAGTTTGCTCCTCCTATAATCATGCAAAACCTGCAAGACGTGCGTCTTTTCTTTGCTATCGAGCTCTTTCTTAAAATACCCCAACATATGCTCAAAAGCGTTGGCATATTTTTTCATTGTAGGTGGTTTGCTAATCAAATCAGCAAGCAGCGTCTCATACTTTGGGTAAGCTTCCGATATTACAACTTTTTCAGAATTAGCAGCCACGCGGCCAAGAAGCGCATATCTGGTTGGATCATGAGCCATAAGCTGGAGTTTATGGTTTTGATGAAATTCTTGTAATGATCGAATATTTTTTTGTAATCGGTTGAACTGACTATAGGTGTAAAGTTGCGATAAAAAAAACTCGCGCTGAGCTTCCACGAACAGTCGTCCTTCTTCAATCATCGGAATATTCGGATATTTCACCCGAACATTTTTAGCAAAAATGCCAATCCCATCTTTAGTAGGGATTCCTGATGAACCATATACTTTGACCCGTTCTAAACCACAGCAAGGTGAATCTTTTTTAAATATGAATGCGTCGAGTTCCACTTGCTTCGCTAAAAGTCTATGAGAAGTATTCTCTGCGAGTTCAGTTTGGTCATTTTTTGTTTTGACGGTAACAAGCCTCGGATGAGCTGATGTTCCAACAAGACGCATCGACTCTCGAGGTATACCGAGATTCATTTCTACTTCAGGGCAGAATGGGATCCAGTTAACAAAAGGGGAAAGCTGAGTGAGAATCCACTTATTAGCTTTGTGACCACCGTCATATCGAACTGAATTTCCTAAAAGGCAAGAGCTGATTCCAACTTGTGGTTTAGGCCAAATCATATAGTTACTCCAAGCAGTTACTAGTGTTGGTTTACAATATATTGAGCAATTTTATAACCGGAAATTGTGGCTCCTGTTGAGGTATAAAAAATGGAAGATATCCATTTAAGAGGGAAGTATAGCAATGGTTTAAGACTGAAGCAATTGAGCTAGTTCTAAGCTTGAATCTGGCGTTCCGTGGCAATGAAAAATGAAGCTGAAGATGCTTGCTCCCTGAGAATAAGCAACTCAAGCGTGAGAATGAATTTTAAAAAAAAGCCAGCCCAACACTACTCGTACTTGCGGTTGTTACCTGCAAGTGTAGGTTATTCGATAGATTTACGAGCTTGGTGTCTTGTCAAACCGAACAACGACCTTTTTGACATTGTACCAAGCTGAAAATTACAGGAAAAAATCAGCTACAGTAGCTTCCATACTAATTAGTATGTAAGCTAGAATCTCAACATACTTCTGGAGGGACTTCCCATGAG
>CALBMD010000406.1 GCA_937896265.1 uncultured Pseudomonadota bacterium | reverse complement strand
ATGTCGCTTGAATACTATTCATTAAAACATTTTGCAAAAGCTCTAAAGAATAATTTTTCATATGCTCACTTGCCTCAAAAACACGGACAGGCGCTAAACTAAAATATTCTCGAAAGTATCCATCCATGCGACCATCATAAAAGAAAGGTACTGATCTTTGATTTACACTCTCATTATAGCTATAAAGTTGCACAAGAAAATTTGAGCCATCTTGTTTAGATGCTTTGTAAGATTCAACATCAACAGCACCATAACTAATAGATCGCATTGAAACAGCATTACTACATCTATTGCCAGTTACTGTGCCATCTTGATCTTTTTGAAAGTCATAAAAAGTCCCCTTTTTAATCTTAATAGGGGACTTTTGGGGATCCAAAAGTTCGCAACAATGAAACTCAAAGTTTCTAGCATGCAAAGTTGTGTCATAGTTGCTATCAACGCCAGCAAAATAGCTACCTTCAGGACACTGGACTGAAAAATCTGCTGCATTTGCTGTTGGCGCAAGCTTGCGACAAGTACCTTTTAGCATTTCTTTATCTGCTCTATTGCGCAAAAATTCACAGCCAAATTTGTAGCGCCGATCATTTGTCGAACCGTTAGAATCAAAATCACCACCTATGCCTACTAAAAAAGAATGCTGAGGGCATTGAAATGAAAAATTTTTTCCCCAGTCATTAATAGGACCACTACGAAAATAACCAATATCCATCGAAAATGGCGGCGCGCTTGAACTTGATGCTTTAACACCGCTTGAAAAATAAAGCACAGAAGTATCTGGCCCTGGCGATGGAGATGGAAACTCTGTTTGCGGAGGAGGTGTAGCTTGCGGGCAAAGGACCTGATATTGTTTACACAAAGCATTAGGATCAAAATTGTCTGGCTCAGATGATGGGCTGGGAGAAGATTTATTCTCGTCAGAAGAAGATCTTTTCAGATTGATAGAAGATGAATTGCAGCGTGGCAAAGCAAAAGCTAAGACCAACATAAAAAACAGCGCATTAGACATCAGCTTCTCCTCTATGATCTCCTCATCGACAAAAATTACTAAAATCTTTAGCTAAAGTTTTGAACCAACTAACCGATGAGATGATTGAAAGGTTGCGTATAAGGAGAAGCATGCTACCTTCAAAGAAAAAAGTCATATATCTTATTGACGATGAAATTGAACTTGGAACGATCATAAAACTTCATTTGGAAAGACAAGGAGAATATGACGTTGAGGTCTTTGTCGATATGAATGAACCTATTGAAAAAATTAGGCGGGACGAGATTCCAGATCTTGTTATTACAGATTTAGTTTTAAACAAATCAAAGGGCACTAGCCTCTCTTCTTTTATCAAAAACAACCCTCATACACGGCATATTCCTGTGCTCATGATGAGCGGTTATTTTCAAGGGCGCAATGTAGGTGATGCTATTTCGGCAGGATGCGACGATCTTATTCGCAAACCCTTTACTAATGTTGAACTAGAGCAAAAAATCCATAGTCTGCTCATAGACTGATGCTTTGTTTTCGTATATTGCAACAAACTCTACTTCATGTCTTGAGGTTTGTAGAAAACTAAATGGTTCTACAAGCTGCCAATATACCAAATGACCGTCAAGAAGAGGAAAATCAGGTTCTTTTATAAGTTGCTCACTAAGATATTCTAGTTGAGAGCGTAAATAAGCTATTTGAATAGATAAAGGCGCTTCAGCAAAAGGATATTTGTTCTGCCAAAAAGCAATAACTTGAGAAAAAGCTGGACGATATTTTTCCTTCAGAACATCTTTTTTATGAGAAACCACAGCAAGATCACTTTTCAGTAAATCCATTACTTTTTTCATACTATCTTTAATCTCTAATGATACCAGGTCAGGCATCCTAGGCTTTTTTAGCTCTTCTTCTAAAGACAAAATCTCCGCTTGATAGCTATCCTTTGCCATCTCAAACCTGCGAATACGCGCTTTAAGGCCAAGTAATAATTTCTCAGTTAAAAGATAAGCAGGCGCATGATCTTCAGGGTAAAAATTATTGTTGCTTTTCAAAAACGATGAAAATAGGTCAAAGACCTTAATAAGACCCCACCTAGCAGCTTCACCAAGCGCTGTTTGGCCATGAACATCCTTTGCTTGTAAGTCTCTTACAAGCTCTTCACTACTAAATTGCTTTGAATAAAGCAAATAACGAAAAATAGATAATAATTTTTTCTCATCTTCATCACCATTTTCTGTCAAAATATCAAATAAGAAAGGCCTTTTTAGAGATGGCAATTGTTCTGGTTTTATATACTGACAAAGAAACATCAGCCATACCAACTGGCACCTGACACTTACTTCTCTTAACATAATTTCATCAAAAATCTTCTGACGACCTTGATAACCATTTAGCATTTTAAAAAATGGTTCATCGCTTTCAAGATAATAAAAAAGATTTTGTATAGATGATGGCCTCAGATTTTCTATTGTAATAATATTCCAGAGAAATAACTGATATCTCTCTAGAAAAAAATTTCTTACTTCTAGCAAAAATTTAAATTTTTCAAAATCAGCCGTTTTCACCTTTTCATTAAGTCGATCTATATGGCTTGTTCTTCCTTCATCATCGCTATTTCTAAGCCACACTTTATACATGGCCTGTAAAATGACTTCTAAGACGGGACAATAGAATTCTATTTCTACGGTTGTTGCTGGATCTATATATCGATCAGCAAACATGAGATCGCTATATGGCATCTTTTTAAGAAAATCTTTAGTCTCTTTTAGTTTTTGGCTTGCCAAGAGATTTTTGAAAATTTGAAGAGATGCAAAGGATGTGTGAGAACCAAGTAGAACAATAAAAACTAGCAATTTTGCCATTTAGGCCACTCTGCTTATAATTTAATTTAGGTAAAATAGATGAACACTATTTTTTTCCATCCTCACTACCTGTTATATTCTGATTGGATTTCTTATATTCCTCCTCAATTCGAGAAAGAACTTCTTTAAAAACAGTCTCAGGCTTTCTACTTGGAAGTTCCACCTTCAAATTTTGCGCAGCTTCTATAATATTGCCCAAAATCCCCTCTAAAAGATACTTTGACTTATTGAAAAAAATCACTTCTGGTGGCATAGAAATACCGTTTTTTTGTAGCTCATTAAAGATCAGCTTTAATTTCGTAGAAGGCGAATAATTGGAGACAATAGTAGCATTAACAGGATAAGTAATATCATTGAGGCAATGTGCTAAAACAGCTCTTGAGAAGTCGATGTTATCTTGTACTTCAAGAATCTCAGATGACTTCATCTGACGATCATCTGTAGACATTTTCTGATTGCCTTTTAATTCGTCTAGAAGAGTCTTCTCACGACTTTCTAAGACCTGAACTGCCCGAGACACTTTATAACTATAATTTAACCTCTCATCTGCAGACGGATATGGGTTAAAACATGTCTTGAAATAGATATCAATGAGACCTTTAGAATAGCTATTGTATTTTGCCGAACATAAGGAAATGTTTTTGAGCTTATCACTCAAAAGTTGCATATTTTGCTTCACTTCTACAAGTGAAGCAAGTCTTGGATTCGTCTTTTGTGCCATCATTAAGACTTGCGTGATATCAAAACCTAGCTTTTTAGGCATCGTCGAGGCGTTGCCAAAGTCAATAAGCGTCACCTTACGCGTCGCAATATCATAGAAAATATTGCCGCTATGTAAGTCACCATGGAAAAATTGCTTATCTTTATTTACATCTAAAGCAACTTGCAAATAATATTCATAGAGCTTCAAAATATCTTCATAGACATCTTTAACATTATTTACTGTGAGGTTTTCATCCATGACATCCGCAATTTCCCTTCCATCTGCTCTTGTCATAATCAAAAACTCTTCACTTCTATTTTGACGAGCCAAATTTTTAGGAAGATTAATAGTAGCAATATTTTTACTTGGATTAGTATATGCTTTTTGACCAGCGATAATGTTATCTCTTTCAAAAGAGAAATCCATCTCTTCTTCAAATTTCTCTGAAATATTAAAAATTCTTTGCTTCATGCCTTTATCAAAGACTTTTACACCATTGATTTTATAAGTTGAAACAAGGTTCAGAATCATTTTACGCTCACGATCAAAGATATCACGAACCTTTGCCTTACGCAGCTTAGCAACATAAATCTGTTTTTCTAACGAAAACGCATGGGTTTGAGCAATACTAGCAATACCAAGAGGTGGGCTTAATTTAAAACCTGAGAGCTTATCTGTATTAAGGATCTGCTTCAATTCTGATTTCAATGCTTTTTCAACATCATCCTGTGGGATTGGTTTACTTTTTTTCAATGCTTTCAAAACACGATCGATAGAGCTTTCACCAGTGATCTCCTCACGAAACTGCTGAAAAAGCTTAATAAGAATAGGTCCAGTATTTTGAAACAAAATGACAGCTACCTGGTCTAAGTCATGATTGATTTCTCCCGTCATATTAAGACGAGGAACACATTCCAACACGCCTTGCAAGACGCGCAGACGCGATATAGTTTCCATGTAAACAAAATAATTTTCTACTACCGGAATTAATGTGTTACCTATAGCTGGATCAATTTGGCGTGCTCTAGCTATAGTAGAATGAAAGTTAGCCATGAAATTTTTCATGGGCATCCATTCTCGAAAATCAAATCGATCAACTACTTCAATTACACCTTGAAAATTTATTACTTTGCCGTTACCAAAATCACGCATCCCACCAATGAGCTTTAACGCTAACAAATTAATATTCTCTACGCCTTCTTCTTTATCACTGCGCCCAAAGCTTGCCGTAATATAATTATGAATAGATTGAGGAATGACTTCGATACCGTTTACTTTATTTAAGCCAGGAATCTTCATTATGGCAAATTGCACATCTTTAAAGTCCTCAATAAATCTCTCAAATTTAGCTTGTTTATCCGAAGTATAGCTCCAAAAAATATCTCGAACATCTTGAGAGGGTTTTTGCAGTCTTTTTGCCTCTCTAGCGTGAAAATAAATGCCTTTAACAAAATCAAGATAGTCTTTTTGAACCTGAGAGAGTTCGAGAGCTTGAATCGACATCGCCAAACCGACCGACAACGAAAGGACAGTAAAGCTCAAAACGTTTCTCATTATTGCTCTCATAACTCCTCCTCAGCTTCATTTTATTTTGCGGTATTAACCGCTATTTTCTTGCTAGGACTAGCTACTCGTCGTCTGACTCATAATTATTTCTCCTGTCATCTTCTTCATCCTCATCACTATCATCACTGTCATTATCGCCAAGTAACGCGTTAAAAGCATCATCTTGTGTCGGTGCTAAATCATCAAAGATATTCTTAGGTTTAACGCTAGTCTCAATAGGAGGCGCTAGTCTATTAGCTGACTTTAGCTCTGTTTCGATCAGCTTAAGAATCGCCACTTCCATAGATCGATTAAACTTCTCTTTGAAATAGTTTGTATCTTGACCTGTAATCTGCTTATAGGCATCTGCAACTCGAACCGATGTCGCATCTTTGCGAATATTTAGATACTTCCTAACAATATCTTTTACTACTTCACCTAAATAAGACGCTTTTACCGTTGTCGTTGATTCAACAAGCTGCATAAGCGGACTATCAACCTCTCTCACTTCTTTTTTATTGTTTTTTGGCCTAGGAGCAGTTTGTACAATCACTCTTGGCTTTGGTTTAGCTGGCGGTACTTTGCCTAAAATATAGTAGTTAAATCGTTTTGCTACCTTGTGAGCTGCTCTAGACATAATATTAGCTTCAGGCGGAGCTGGCGGTGGTAGCTGTGGCTCTGGTAGTGAGTAATCTGGCACCATGACTTCAACAGTAATTTTTGATGGAAATCTCAATTCTTGAACAGCAGCGTTAAGAGCATCCGCATAAGGTGCAACACCTTTATCTTCAGCCTGATTATTGTCTTCCCAGTCTCTAAAAACCTTATCTGCTCTTTCTTTTAAAATCTGGGCTATTCTTACAGCGTTGAGATCGCCTGGAAAATATGGCTTTGTAATGCAATTTTTTTTCTCATTTTTACGCCTATCTAGCTCCTCCATTCGTTCCTTAATTTTCTTTTCCATGTCATCGCTAAAGTTATTTGCTTTCAAAGCCTTTTCTTTATAATTGGCAATACCTTCGAGCATAAGATCATCAACAGAGGCTCCTAAATAGGAATGACTATCTGGATCCCAAGCATCTTGAGCTATTAGATAGGATTCTAAGAAGTTAAAAACATCGATAAATCCCATTGCTGCAGCCAAACTAACAGGAGTAAACTGCAGAGCGGAGCGCTGCGTTAAAGCATCAACCTTCATCTCATCGCTGATGTGCTTATCTTCAATAATCGCAATAATCGCATTGCGAGTATTTTCCATAACACCTTCTTTACCGACATCAGCAGCAATTGCTGATAAAGCATCGGCACGATCCTTATCAGCTTGGTTTTCCTCTTTGAAAGAATCTCTAGGTAACGGAAAAGCTAAATGAAGGATATTATTATGTACCCCGTCTCGCCTATTTACTTCTCCTGGTGCTTGGCGAAGATAAAGGAGGATACCCTTCCATTGTTTATTGAACATAGCATACATAGCTGGTGTCCAACGGTAGCGGTTTGTTGACAAGAAAATGATATCATCCCCTTGCCCCTCAGATAGCTCTTTGAATAGCTCTTCATCTTTACTTCGAACGCCTTGAGTTTCATCGAAAATACGAACATAACGCACTAAACGCACCACATTTGAGGTTTCCACTCTATTAGACGCTTTCAGAGCAAATCTATTGAGATGTCTAGCCACACGGTTTCTAAAGTGTGCCCACATTGCCCAATCTATGACATATTGCTTAAGCTTTTTTCCCCAATTTTGAGTGACTAAACCTACGCTATCAATGCGAATAGCTGCCTTTTCGAAAATACCGTCATAGTCTTTTTCTAGCGCTCTTTGAAAGCTTTCTGAAAAACGCACGTCATGATTTTTTTGCATCTGAACGGCAACCGCACTAGAATTAAAAAATTCTTTAATATTATCAATTTGCCCCATTTTTTCTTTATCATAAGACATAGCAAGTTGGCGCACAGCACGCATTTTTTTCAAAATATATTCTAAAACACGCGACTCAATCTCATCATCAACCTGCTGATTTCTATTTTTATATGGCTCAACGAGATAAACTGTATGAGCTTCTAGATAATCGATCATGCGAGAAAAATTGGTGTAATCATGCGCATCAATGAGTTTTTCCAAAATAAAGTGGCGATTAGCATAGACAGATGCAATGACAGCTTTCGAGTCTCCCCAATCAGCTTCTTCATCAATAGCCATAACATCATCTTCAAGTTTTTGATCATCAAAAAGGACAGACTGACTAGCTTCTTTCTTCCAGGCGACATAGTTAATGCCATCATCTAAAATGACATCTAGCAATCTCTCGCGCAGTTCTTTGTCTTTGATCTCAAAAAGAATAATTCCAATCGGATACTCTTTTTGCGATATCATGCTCGGGTTCTGGTAAAAATCAGGATGCAGATTTTTCGATGCGCCCATTTGAAACAAAGTAACAAGCTTTTCTTTTAGCTCTACGCAGTTTGGCTGACGAAGAAGGATACTAATAAGCGTCGTTTTACGAGTAGCTTCGGGGACAATAATTTGGTTTTGGATATCATTTACGTTTGCTTGATAATCGTGCTTAATATCATAAGTACGGTTAATGCCTTGTTCCCATAATTCATTAAACTTTTGGCGACGAATCTCTTCAGACCAATTAGCAAAACCAGCATCAGGCAATCTTTGTTCAAATTCTTTGAGCGCCTCGACTTGAACAGCAGTAATAGCCGATTGCAGGTCTGCATTTGATGCACCTGCCAGCCCTTCAACTAAATTGCGCAACTTTACAGAAAATTCAGTTGCCATCTCCTTGCCGAATTTTAAAACATCCAGCTGTTGCCCAAACTTTTCTTTTCGCTCTTTTAATTTTTGTTTCTTTTCCTTCTCTTTAGCTTTTTTATCTTTTAGCTTGGAACTTGACTCACTAGCTGATGCTAAAGAACCTTGATCTTCTAAAATCTTGGTTGCTTCATCAGTACCGTACGCCCATTGCCCACAAAGTAGCCACGGAAGGAGGAGAAAGAATAAGATTTTCATAGAAATTCCTCTCTCGTTTTAAATTTAAATTAAAATTAAATGACTGTTAATGGCCTATCATGGAATTCAAGGAAGAATCAATATGGACGAATTGGTGGCGTCTTATTGTATGATCATTTTATTAGATAAAAGTATAATCTGAGATCTGGATTTCTAGAAAGAAGAGGTTTGGAGGGGCGAGGAACCTTAGCTCCTCTAAGCAAAAACGATGCATGCACGTATAATACATCAGAAGAAAATTTCAGATTTGGGCATAATCTTTGCCGATTAACGACAAAGAAGTCTTGCCCTGATAAGTGTTTTTAGAAAGAGAAACCAGGAACTTAGCTCGCTCAACGCTCTCTAAATCCAAAAGCACTTGGTTAAAAAACATAATCTTTTCTGCTTTTTGCCCTATACCTTTGACAAAAACAGCTGTGTGCTTTGGTTTTTTTGTTTTTTTATCATTGTAGAAACGAACTTCATCAATCCGTTGCCTGAGAAAAAATATGGGTTCTTCAAAAGAGTGGCCAAAAGGGCGCAATTTTTCCAAATGATCTAACAGAGATAATCCAAGAAAATCGCTATCTAATTCGCAATCATAATAGATCAGACTATCCCAAACCTTAGGGTCTTGATTATAGATGCCGCGTGCATATGCATTTAACCCAGCTCGAATGCTTGCCTCCTGATCTGGATGAAAGCTAAAACCCCCAGCTGCTTTATGCCCACCAAATTTAACAAAAGAGTCTGCTACTTGTGTCATAGCTTCGGTGACATCAAAATGAGGGATAGAGCGAGAAGAACCCTTACAAAGCGCACCTTGATTATTAAAAAGCCAGACAGGCTTCCAAAATTCCTCAGCAATCTTTGAAGCGGCAATACCCACAACACCCTGGTGCCAGTCACCACCTAAAAATAAAATTGGGTCATCAGGATATAGCTTTGCTTTTTCACGCGCTTCATCAACGATATCAGCTTGAATGGATTTACGCCTTTCATTGCATTTATCCATATGGCTAATAAGATAGTCCGGATTTTCTTGAGCAAAAGCTTCGATCACTAAATGCGCATGCTCAAGACGACCTACAGCATTGATACGAGGACCAAGTTTAAAGCCGACATCTTGCTCATCCACCTGCTCCATTTGGATAGTACAAGCTTTAAATAGCTTTCGGATCACTTCTCTTTTGCTACGCATTAAGGCGCCAACACCTAACTGTGCTAGTTTATGGTTGACTCCGTTTAGTGGCACCACATCACAGATAGTTGCCATTCCCGTTAAGGCTAAAATATCTGTCCACACATCAAGAGGTAAGCTAAACACTTGGCCAAGTTTGCGCAATAAAACAAAAGTAATACCACAACCACAGAGCTCCTGATAAAGAGGATCAGGATGAAGCTTGGGGTTTAGAATAATACAGTCAGGCATCTTGTCTTTTTGGATCTTGTGATGGTCTGTACAGATAAATTCCACCCCCTGAGACTTACACCATGCCGCTTCCGTATTGGCTGTAATCCCAGTATCCATTGTAATGATCAGTTCGGCCTTTTTTTCCTGCACTAAGAACTTAATAGCCTCAAGATTGACGCCATAGCCTTCTTTAAACCGATCAGGGATGTAATAAGTAACATGAGGATAACCAATGCCTTTAAAAAACCAGAGCCAACTGACACAGCTCATAGTACCGTCAACATCGTAGTCGGCGTATAAGGCAATCATCTTTTTTTGGTGGATAGCTTGAGAAATAGCAGAAAAAGCGGCATCTAGACCAGCATTACCATAATCTAATTTGGCGATTTCAGTGAAGTCTCTATTTTCATGAATAATACTTGCGACGTCTTCAATAGCTTTGGGTGTCTTAGGGCTCCGTGCTCGCCAATTTTTATACTTTACCCCCACTCTCATCAGCTCCTTTTATGCGAATTCCTGCCTTGAGTTCTTCAACATAAAACAAATAGAGCCCAACGAAAACAACTAATCCTGAAATAAAAAATGTAGCTCCTACCTCTTCGCCAAGGAGCACCCAACTAAATCCAGCGGTTAAAAAGGGGCTCATAAAAGAACAAAAAGCAGTAAAAGTCACTGAAAATCTTTTGAGAACAAAACCTGCAATGTTATAGAACAAGAAGCTTGAAGCCACCATAGTCCAAAGAACTGCCCAAAGAAAAGTATCTACGCGACCAAAAACTGGCGAAGGTGACCAATCTTCAAATAACAAAGAATGTCCCAAAGCAAATAACCCACCAATCAAGGTACTATAAGCATTAGCTGTAATAGGAGGCAGCC
>CALBMD010000405.1 GCA_937896265.1 uncultured Pseudomonadota bacterium | reverse complement strand
CTTTGACAAAAGATGTTCTAATTGAGATGATTCGCGATAAGGTGGGTTATCCAGTCAAAGAGGCAAAAGAAATTCTTGAGATCATCCTTGAGGAAGTCAAACTTAAACTTGAGGAAGGTCAGGATGTCAAAATTAGCGGTTTTGGCAAATGGGCTGTTAAAATTAAGCGTTCACGGCCAGGACGTAATCCGCACACTGGGAAAAAAATAGAAATATCCGCGCGTCGGGTTGTTACCTTTCACCCGTCAGATAAATTAAGAGAATCGGTCAATGCTAGCTGGAGTAATGCAGATTAAGCAGATTAAATTGGGGTTTTTTTGAAAATCTATACGAAAACCGGCGATACAGGCAAGACAAGTTTAGGCAGTACCGCTCGGGTTTCTAAGTCACATCTTAGGATTGAATGCTGTGGTAGTTTTGATGAACTAAACGCAGCTATTGCTCTTTTTGTCGATCAAGCAGAGTTTTTTTCTGTAAAAAATGAAGGAGTTCGCTGGTTAAGTGAAAGATGCCAACATGTCCAGCGAGATTTGTTCTCTCTGGGAGCTGAGCTTAGCCTAGCGACCAAGGATAGTGTTTTTTCACAAGGCAAGGCACTTGGCCTTTTAGAACAACAAATTGATGCAATGACGTCCAAGCTGCCACCTCTTAAAAATTTTATTTTGCCAGGCGGTAATATCTTAAACTCACAATTGCATCTGGCGCGGACCATCTGTAGGCGAGCTGAGCGCCGGATGATTAGCCTTTTTGAGGCTGAGGGGTGGCAAGATGGACCACTAGCCTATGTTAATCGTTTAAGCGATTGGTTGTTTACTGGCGCTAGATTTGTTAGTTTCAACTTAAAGGCAAAAGAAATGATATGGCAACCAACAATTGATGGCAATTAGCCCTTCTTATACGGAAATTCATGCGATTAACACTTTCTCAAGATATTAAAAAAGTGAAACTCAACTTAGAGCCGAGCAGAATTGCTAGTTTTGCAGATATATCTCTGGGCTCAAATAATATCATTTTATCACCCATCCAGAACTTGCAGAAAAAAGAAGGTCTGGCTCATCTTGATGAGCTTCTTGAGACTATTGTCTTTTGGACAGCTAAAACAAACGGTGATCAGGAATTCATCAAGGCGCAAGAAGAGTTTGTAACTTTTACTACTAAGGTCTTCTATGATGACCCTATTTATCATCAATGGACCAGCTATTTTCTTGATTATTTCTGTTTTGAAAGAGGGTTTAAAGGAGCGCAAAATGCCACTCCTTATCAACTTTTTATGGAGTCAGAGCTTGTAACAGGCGGCCTTATCAATACTGCGATACGTGCTCAAATTGAAGATTTGTCAAAATTTAGGCATTCTGTTTTCCGCGTCCTAAAAAGGACAAATGAACTTTTGGTAATGCAGGATTTGGCCGAGAAGAGAAAAATTGAAGTAAAATCTGAAAATGATCGCTATTTTTCTGCTTTGGTGAAAGGTTCTTGCCTCCAGGGCTTTGTCTTTGAGATTGATGGTTCCTTTAAGCTTTCTATGGGGCTAATTATTCATCCCAAAGAGGTTTTTAAAATCATTGAAAAAAAAGCAAAAAAGGCTTTTCAATGTAGAGAAACAAAGATGGCTTTACTTAGTTTTTTGGCCAAAAGCCATATCGCCGCCAAGCGGTTGCCTAAGATTGACATCCGAAAAGTTTACCAAAATCTTACCTTAGGTCCCTAGCCTTGCTAGCGCCCTCAAAAAAAAGTTAATTTTGCCGATCCATCCATAGAATCTGCTTATCTAAAGTGGTAGAGGATGGAACGCCTACAAAAAATTCTTGAAAAAGAAGGTGGTCTTTCAAAGACAGCTTTCGTTGACGCTTTAGAAATAGCTAAGAATCAAACTATTTCGCTTTTTGCTGCGATTGAAAAACAAAATATTGTTCCAGAAAAAATTCTTCTAGGTATTTTTGCTAGATTTTATAAGACAAGCATTGTTGATCTTGATGAGGTAGAGATTCCTCGTAAGATCATCGATCTTATTCCGCGAGAACTTGCTCAGCACCTAAGGATTTTGCCTTTGGATCGGGCGGGTAATAATATTGTTATCGCTTCAAGTGACCCTAGAAATTTGGTCATGATAGATGCCATTAGGTTTAAAGTTGGCTACTTTGCTAAAGCTGTTCTTGCTAGTGAAAGTAAAATTAATGCAGCTATTGAGAAATACTATGGCAAAGTAGATGTGGCGACAATTGGCCCGGTATCAGATATCACCACTAATTCGATTACTAAATCGCGAAAAGTAATTGGTACATTTTCTGATAAAGATGATGGGCCTGTTATCAAATTTGTTAATGATTTGATGGTTCAATGCTCTGCGCAAGGAGCTTCAGATATTCACATCGAAGCTTATGAAGATTTTCTACGCATCAGATTTCGTGTTGATGGTTCCTTGATTGAAGTGGCAAGGCCGCCTGTTCAGACGAAAGCGCCTCTTATTTCGCGTATAAAGATCATGGCTGGGCTTAATATCGCAGAGACTCGCCTACCTCAAGACGGTGCTATTAATATTAAGATAGGCAATAAACCTGTCGATTTTCGTGTTAGCAGTGTTCCTTCGTCTTATGGCGAAAAGATTGTCATGCGTATTCTTGATAAATCAAATCTTCAGGTTGATATGACACAACTTGGTTTTGATAAAGAGCAACTAAGTGATTTCAAAATAGCTATTGGCTCTCCTCATGGCATGATCTTGGTAACAGGCCCAACAGGTTCAGGTAAAACAACAACTCTTTATTCAGCTTTGCAAGAGTTAAATAAAGAAGATACCAATGTTATGACGGCCGAGGATCCTGTGGAATATAATCTCCCTGGGATTAACCAGGTGCAAATGAAATCGGAAATAGGGTTGGATTTTGCTGCATCTTTACGTGCTTTTTTGCGCCAAGATCCTGATATCATCATGGTTGGCGAGATCAGAGACTTAGAGACAGCAGAGATTGCTATCAAGGCTTCTTTAACCGGTCACCTTGTTTTGTCAACACTTCATACAAATAGCGCCGCAGATACTATTTCCCGCCTGATAAATATGGGTGTTGCTGGCTACAATTTGGTAGCGGCCTTACATTGTGTAACAGCGCAAAGGCTGGTGCGTAAGATTTGTGATCGTTGCAAAATGATCGATTCAGAGGTTACAGATGATTTTCTGCTGAAGATGGGCGTTCCAGAAGCTTATTTGGGCAAAATTAAGATCTATAAAGGCAAAGGTTGTGCGCATTGCAGTGATAGTGGCTCGCGAGGCCGTATTGCTGTGCATGAAGTGTTGATTCTAAAAGAGCCGGTGAAAAGATCGATTTTAAATGGAGAAGCAGCTATTGACATTAAAAGGGTAGCTATGAGCTGTGGTATGAGGACGCTTAGGCAAGCAGCCTTAACTAAAATGATGCAAGGAATTATTACTCCTCAGGAGGTTATTCGAGTTACAGCTAATGATCTTGATGACAAAAAAGATAAATCAGCTGCTTAAATTTGAAAGGTCTTTTTAACCTTGAGTGAATTAACCTATTCTATGCCGCAATTACTTAATGCCCTTATTGAGAAAAAAGGCTCTGATTTGCATATTAGTGTTAATTCACCGCCTCGGCTTAGGATCAATGGTGATCTTGTGTCGCTTGATCTGCCTATTTTAACAGATACGCAATCAGCGGAACTTTGTCTTAGCGTGTTAAATGAAGAGCAAAGAGCAGTATTTAAAAAGACACATGAGATTGATTTTTCTTTTGGTATTAAGGGATTGTGTCGATTTCGTGGGAATGTCTTTATTCAAAGAAGCCGGGTTAGTGGTGTTTTTCGCATAATTCCAACAAAGATCCCGACGATTGCTGATTTAGAACTCCCTGCTGCTATCGCTAATTTATGCAATTTAAGCCGCGGTCTGGTGCTTGTTACCGGACCAACAGGGTCAGGAAAATCAACAGCTCTGGCTGCTATGATTGATTATATTAATACTAACTATGCTAAACACATTGTTACCATTGAAGATCCGATAGAATTTGTTCATTCACATAAAAATTCCTTAGTTAATCAAAGAGAACTAGGGGCAGATACGAAAAGCTTTCAAACAGCTTTAAGAGCTTGCTTAAGGCAAGATCCTGATGTCATTTTAGTCGGCGAATTACGCGACTTAGAAACCATTTCGATGGCTCTATCGGCTGCAGAAACTGGGCACTTGGTGTTTGCTACCATGCACACAAATTCCAGTGTGGCGACAATTAACAGAATTATCGATGTGTTTCCTGCTGATCAGCAAGCACAAATTAAAACGCAATTATCATTTAGTCTCGTTGGAGTTATGTCACAACTTCTTGTGCGGACAGTAAAAGGCTCGCGGCGAGCTTGCTATGAAATCATGATACCAAATGGCGCTATCCGCAATATGATTCGAGAAGATAAAGTGCATCAAATCTATTCAGCTATTCAAATGGGACAAGAAAATTCAGGTATGGTGACGATGAATCAGTCTTTGGTTAGTCTTGTCTTATCAAGGCAAATTGCCCTACAAACAGCAGAGGCGCTTTCTCCAGATGTTTCCGAACTCATGGCTATCATTGAGAAATCTCAAGGTGGCTTGCGGACGAAAAAATAAAGGCTTAAGTCTAGATGACTACTAAATATAGTTACAAAGCAAAAGACAACGCTGGTCGAATAAGAAGTGGTTTAGCTTCAGCTTCTGATGCAAAAGATTTAGCCAGGCAGTTGCGGAAAAAAGGCTTGATATTAATCTCGCAGAGAGGAGAAGGTAAAGAAGCAGCTATTGGTGGTGAAACACCTATTTTAGGTGACTTTATTTATAAGGACGCTAAAGGTGCGATTCAGATTTCATTAGGGAGCTCCAATCCTTCTGCTAAAGAGCTGATTATCTTTAGCAAACAATTTGCCACGATGCTTGCCTCAGGTGTGCCTATGATTCAGTCGCTAGGTATTCTAGCGAATCAGCAATCTGCAAGAGGATTTAAATTGGCTCTAAAAAAAGTTGAGCAAGCTATTGAAAATGGCAGCACTCTTTCTGTTGCTCTGGCAGCTCATCCGCAAATATTTGATAATCTTTATATTGCGATGGTGGGTGCAGGTGAGGCTAGTGGTAATTTAGATAGCATTTTAATTAAGCTTACCAGTTATATTGAGAAGGCTGAGAAGGTTAAATCGCAGATTAAAGCAGCGATGAGTTATCCTCTCATCGTCTTTATAGTGGCAATGGTTGTAGTGACGGGTATGCTCATTTATGTAGTCCCAGTATTTGCTAGTCAATATGCAGATTCAGGTCGGGAGTTACCATTTCTTACGGCTCTAATAATAGGATTTTCCAATTATTTTCAAACTTATTGGTGGATGCTATTTTGTTTTGCGGCTATTTTGTTTGCTCTTTTTAGATATTGGTTAAAGACACCGGTTGGTAGAGAAAGATTTGATGAAATCTTGCTTATTTTGCCAGGTATTGGCCTTTTGCTGAAAAAAATTGCTGTTGGTCGATTTTGTAGCACCATGTCAAGTATGCTTCAGTCTGGGGTGAATCTGCTTGATGGTCTTGCTATTTGTGCGGCTTCGTCTGGTAATAAAAAAATCGAAAAATTTGTTCTTAATGTCAAAGAAGGCTTAGAGCAAGGAAGAAAGTTTTCTGAACCTTTAGCAGAGGGTGGCTTTTTTCCAGAGATGGTAGTTTCGATGGTTGCTGTTGGTGAGGTGACAGGATCGTTAGATGAGATGTTAGCTAAAGTGAGCGAATTTTATGAAGAAGAAGTGGATTTAGCGGTGAAAGCAATGCTTTCTATGATTGAGCCGATCATGATTGTTTTTATTGGCGGCGTTGTGGGTTTGATTGTTGTTGCTATGTATTTACCGATCTTTGATATGGCTAATAATGTCGGCTAATACTTGCCATTTTTCCTTGATCATCGGTGCTTAATTTTTTCCCAATACTTAGTAAAATCAAAGGCGCTAGAGTGTGGATTTATATGACAATTTTGACAGACGCTGCTTGCCGCAGCTTTTTCTTGCCCTCTTTCTTGCCCAAGGCCATGGTTTTTACGTGGGCCATGGCAAGTTTCACAACCCACACCTGCTAGTTCTGGGGTTTGGGATTCACTGACAAAACCTCCTTGTGAAAATCCAACCACGTGACAGCGGACACATTCAGGATTATTCTGCTTGCCGACTTTTTTTAGCGTCTCAAAAGCCTTGGCATGCCTTGAATGAGCAAAAATTTCAGAAGCACTGTTATGGCAGCTCTTACAGCTGCTAGAGCCTATATAATTTGACTTTTGGTTTGCTTCATGACGGGCTTTAAGATTAGAAGTAAATTCTTTCGCCATTTCTTCTTCATAAGAGAGCATCAGATCTGTTAGAGGGCTTTCTTTTTGTAAGTCAGAGGTAAGCCAACTCACTAGTTTTGCTTCATTTAGCAAGCCAGGCTTTATTTCTTGGGTTTTGCTGTTGGTATTTTCTAGCTCTTTAAATATAGCAGATAAGCTTTGTGCTGCACTTTCCTGAGCGCTGCCTCCTCGTAAAATACCAACTCCAGCTAGAGGAACTTGCATGCTTAAGGAATCATTTAGGCGTAGAGCAAGAGAATTGGGATTTTCTTTTTCTGTCGGATCAAAAGCTGGCCCTGGTTTTGGATTTGATCTAATGATTGTTGTAAAAAGCTGGCTTTTGCTTATTTGCTTAAGGTCTGTTTCTTGGCCAGAAAAGAGCAGAATCATCGTCTTGGCTTGCTGCTCTTTTTGTATTTTTTGCCATGTAGCAAGTAATTTCTGGTCATACGGTACTAAATCAGTTTGGTAATGAGCATTAAAAAAGTAGCCCAAAATAAGCACATTTTTTTCAAGGATAAAGGATTTGGTTTTTAAGCTGCTTGTTGGATTTTTGTTTGATAAAAGAAAATCTTCGCCCTCTTTTAAGAGGTGTTTAAGGGCCATCTCTCTGTGATTAAACAGGCGAGCGCTGCTTTTTAGCCCTGATAAAGCTTTGATTAAAAATTTTTGCTTCGTCAAATTAGTGCTATCTGGATCGAGATTGTTACCCAAATCAAAAATTAGCACATCGGGGCGTAGGCGTCTTTCCATGGCAAGCTGTGCCGCTAGACGTGAAACGCCGCCTAAGTCGGTACTTGGATCACAGCCGCAGCTTTCTATGTTACCTCGTAGATCACCAAATGCCAGCCATGCATCATTGTCAGCTAACAGCGATTTAATATGAAGAACAAAGACAGCCGCAAGTATCACAAGCTTGCAAGGCTTCATAAATAAATTTACCATACTAAAACTTGATATGAGTCATTGAAAACACACACCTAAAGTGTAGAGACTTTCTCGGTAAATTTCTAGGAATATGAGAGGTGTTTTATGAAATCGGTGATTGTTTGTGCTGTACTAGAATTAAAAGCTGGTATAGCACCGCCAACAGAACTGATGATGCAATATGAAAAGCAAGCTGCAGCTTTAGAGATGTCATTTTTACTTGCAGATAGTGGCAGCTTGGCAAGCATTGTCTCTTTGTTAAAACCCCAGATGGGAGCAAAAGAAGGTGTTATCTTTGTGCGTTTGGATGAAGCGGTAAAAGAGCATTCTTTAGCGCGTTTTTTCGCTTTTTGTCAGGATAAGGATAAATCAGTTTTGCAGGTGGTCCTTGAAAACCGCCAGCAGTCTACTGTCGCATTTGATATTGATGAGAAAAATCTCCTTAAACCAGCGACTCAAGAAAATGCTGCGAAGGATTTTTTCTACGCAGGAGAACTTTGCTATTTGTCAGCTCAAAACTTCGCGGCACTTTTAGAAAGTAAGGCTTCAGATCTTTTAGCATTTCATACCGAACTTGCAGCCAAGCAGTTGCTGTTGGCTGTGATGGAGAGTTTTCGTTTAACAGCACGTAGGCCTTGTCTGTTTTTAGACCGAGACGGCGTTATTATTGAAGATGTAGGCTATCCCCATAAAGCCCAAGACCTTGCTCTTGTCCCAGGGATTGTCCAGCTTATTAAGAAAGCGCGCGAGAAAGGGTTCTTGGTCATTGCTATTACCAATCAAGCAGGGATAGCGAGGGGGATTTTTACGCAGGAACAATATAATACCTTCGCAGAAGCGCTAAATAAGCTTTTGAGAGAAAATGGATCTCCTTTAGACGCTACTTATTATTGCCCGCATTATCCTGAAGCGACGATTTTAGATTATAAGAGAGTGTGTCTATGTCGTAAGCCCATGCCAGGCTTAATAATGAGGGCACAGCAAGAGCACGATGTTGATTTAGCAGGCTCTCTTTTTATTGGTGACAAAGACAGCGATGTGGTCAGTTATTTGCCGCTTAAAACCTGGCTTTTGAGAGGAAAATACGAGTTAAAAAGCGAAGGTGTGCCTATTTTTTCATCGATGCAAGATTTGCTTAAAAAATTTGGAGAAGATTAAAGAAGAGTGAATTGGTGCTCAGGACTGGATTTGAACCAGCAAGGGGTTGCCCCCACTAGCACCTCAAGCTAGCGTGTCTACCAATTTCACCACCTGAGCATATAAATTAAAACTATTTCTTTTCAGTATTGCCAGGTTCCTTAGCAGGAACTTCATCTGGCTTTTTTGTTTCCATAGTTTTTTCTTTTTCTTGGCGTAGCATATCTTTTAGACCAACATTACCGCCGGTACCTTGAATGATAGCCAAGGAAATAGATGTGACCATGAAGATCATTGCTGCACCGTAGGTCAGTTTGCCAAGAAATGAAGTGGCACCAGCGGCACCAAACACACCTTGACTGTTACCGCCGCCAAATGCTGCGCCAATACCGCCTTGATTGCCTCCTTGTACTAAAACAACGAGGATCATAAAGAGGGCTACTGAAATATGAATAATGGTTACAAGTGCTTCCACTAAGAATCCTTAGCTTTGGTTCAAACAACCTTGTTCATGAGAATGGTGGCACCTCCCGGAATTGAACCGGGGACACGTGGATTTTCAATCCACTGCTCTACCGACTGAGCTAAAGCGCCATAACGCGATATCCGCTTAGGGCTTCATAATTACGCAAAAAACAATTATAAGTCAATAAACTTTTGTCTAGTGAAGAGAGGTTAAATGATGCTCAAAGAAGAAAAGCCCATAGTTATTGCCGGACCATGTATGGGTGAAAGCTATGAAATAATGGAGAAAGTCTATTTAAGTCTTTCAGTTTTGGCAAAAGAACTAGATTTTGATTACTATTTTAAAGCAAGTTTCGACAAAGCTAATAGAAGTTCAGCTAAATCGTCAAGAGGACCAGGCCTTGAGCAGTGTGTCGAATGGTTTGGTGAGCTTAAGAAAAAGTATCAGTGTAAAATTTTGACAGACATCCATTCTCCCGAGCAAGTAGCAAAGCTAGCTATTTGTGATGTTTTGCAGATCCCTGCTTTCTTATGCAGACAAACAGACCTGTTATTAGCAGCTGTTGATAGTGGCAAGCAGGTAAATGTCAAAAAAGGCCAGTTTGTCGCGCCACCAGCAATGAAAAGCATTGTAGAAAAAGCTGGCAAGCAAGCTTTAGCTCGTATGTGGGTGACAGAGCGCGGCTATTCTTTTGGCTATGGTGATCTCATCGTTGATATGCGCGGTTTTTATGATTTAGCAAAATCAGGCGCTAAGGTGATTTTTGATATAACTCATAGCACCCAAACCCCAATTGCAGGTGCTGACGTTAGCGTGACGAAAGCACGCAGAGATATAGCACCACTGCTGGCGCGTTCGGCAGCGGCTACTGGCTATTTAGATGGCTTTTTTCTGGAGGTGCATCCAGAGCCGGCAAAGGCGCAAAGTGATGCTGATGCACAGCTTGACTTAGACCAAGCAGCTTTGTTATTGCGCCAGATTATTCCTCTTTGGCGGCTGAGCCAAAAAAATCGCCAGACTGATCTAGCATTTTTATAGCTTTTGCTGCGATGTCTGCAGCAAAAGCACCACTTGTGCAAGGCTTTTGGGCAAGCTTTTGCAAAAGGCTATCTTTGTGCTGGCTATAAAAGAGACTTTTTCTAAAACGCACGATGAGTTGATGTTTTAGGGCGGTAAAAAAGGCTTTTTCCGCCTGTCTTGATCTTTGGTCGTAAAAATCACCACTTTTTCGGCTTTTGGTCTCTAGTTCAAAAAGTGCTTTTGTAACTTCTTCCAATCCCTGTTTTTCTATAGAGCTGACAAGCAGCACATCACAATCTTTAGCATATTGTTTTAAAGAATGTTTCGCAGCTATTGCATGCGATTTTAGATCACCGTCGGCTTTGTTAATAAGAATCATATCGCTGATCTCTAAAATCCCTTTTTTTAAGCTCTGCAAATCATCGCCAGTGTGAGGCATCACTAAGGTGATGAAGAAATCAACCATATCTAAAGCGGCATACTCGGTTTGTC
>CALBMD010000404.1 GCA_937896265.1 uncultured Pseudomonadota bacterium | reverse complement strand
ACTGGAGTTCAGACGTGTGCTCTTCCGATCTCATTTGGTCCAAGATGGTCAACTTCAGAATTGATTGATAACAATCCAAAAAACGGAAAATTCTATGAAGCAACTATCCAGTACCCTGGAGATACTATCATCTCTTCTGATATCGAGATTGAAAAACTAACGATGCGCCATGCTGCTGCTAAGGTCATCATCAGTGTTGGAGAGATTCTCCCCGTTTCAGAAGAAGAAGAAGAAGATTTTGCCAGACAACTTCTTTTTGGCAAAAGCAAACAACATGAATTCAATGATGATATGTTGCTAGGTAGGTCATTCAAAAATTTTCTTATGACTAATATTCCCCTACGCCAGATAAGCATCTTTCGTGATAGGATCACCAAAAGACTTGATGCTAAGCATATTCTAGCTCAAACAGCCGCGCATATCCAAAATGTTACCCTTGAGCAAGGGACTCTCTTTGTCGAAGGACAACTCAATGTTGGTGCATTAAAGATTGTTCGCGGCCAACTGCAAGGTCGGGGTGAAATTCTCAATGATACAGAACTTATCAATATAGCCGGTGTTGTTGCCCCCGGTACAGCAAACAAAGTAAATGCGTTAACAATCTGGGGAGACTTCCGACAACAGTCTGGCGATCGTATTCAGCCAGGTGGTACATTACAAATCAAAATAGGCGCTAAAAAACATGGAATTCCTCAATCTGACTGCCTAAGAATAAAAGGAAAAGCTACTTTAAATGGAGTCCTACAAGTCAAAGTTATATCCAACGATATTAAACCTGGCGATAAAATTATTATCCTCACTGCTACCAACGGATTGACTGGCACTTTCTCACGAATTGAAAATGATTCACATCTGGCTTTTGATGTTGAATACCTCGATGATGCGGTACGATTAACCGTAAAATCAATGGAAATTATTGCTTCTGTAAAGCAAGATGAGGAAAAAACTGAGAAACCAATTTACCTTATGGCTGGCCAAGAAATTAACCTGGCTGGTGGTCAGCTAAATACTCAATGGCTATCAGTACAAGGGGGCTGTCTTTCAGGATATGGTCGATTACAGCTTTACGGCAGGGGTAACCTCGAGATGATCAATGGTATGCTTAGTACATCTACTACGGCACCTAATGTTCTAGACATCAATGGCAACTATGCTCAAAGTGGCGGCACCCTATGGCTAAGCATTCATAAGCGCTTAGTAGAAACAAAGCATATAGCTAAAGAGACTAACACCCCTTTCATCCAACCCAATTTCGATAAAAAAGCTGACTGCATCAAAGCGACTGGAATCGCTCGCCTAGGAGGTACATTACGGCTAAACTTGCCCGACGGCGCAATGTGGGAAAATGGTGAAGAGTTTACTATCATCACTGCTAACAAAATTATCGGACAATTCGATTTTATAACACCTCTCAGCATTTTCTTAGAGCCACAGATCATCTATGGAGAAAAAGAGGTCAAAATCAAACTTGTCGCTGGTCGCTACGCTGATCTGACCGAAATCAAAAACCCCGTAGCTCGCAATGTTGCCAGCTATCTAGATGAATTGCGACAAAGCGCAAACAACGACCTTCGTTTGACTTTCATGAGATTCGATAGCATGGACAAGAGCGAGATTGAGGCAATGCTTTTAGCCTTTGACCAAAAGAAATTTCACAACCCTCAACCTACACAGCACTAGCCCGTCGCACTTCTGCCATCGAAGGCTAGGGCTGCCTCATGGGACGAGGCAAACGAAAATCTCCTTGACCTTTGTATCTCAAATCCATGAGCCTCATATCATAAAAGCTCAAGATTCTGAATGCAATCAAGGAGACCCCATGAAAATCGTTACAGCTCTGCTTCTTTTGGCTACGACCACTCTTGCTAGTGCTGCTCTACCGCCACCAGAACATGTTCACTGGGTAATTCTTGCTGGCGGCTCAGGTACTAGACTATGGCCTCTTAGTCGCGCCACTAAACCCAAGCAGTTTCTCGAGCTCACAGAAGGCAATTTAATTCAACAGTCTATCGATCGCCTGAAGCTTTATCCCAGCTTTGAACAAACTCATGTTTACTTAAGTACAGGCAGCGATGTCATTCATCAAATTGATCGTCTGCGTGCTGAGGGCCTCAAAGTAGATGATGTCTTCGTTGAACCTTCTCGTCGCGATACCGGGCCCGCTATTCTTCTCGCTGCTTTGAAAATCCTTGAAAAGGATCCTAACGCTCACATTATGTTTCTTCCCGCTGACCCCTATATACCTGAGCAAGACTATCCTGTTTTTGCCCAATACCTCATACAAAGCATGGAAGCCTCTCTTTCAGAGAGGCTTGTCCTTCTTGGTAAAAAACCAACCTACGCTACCACAGCTTACGGCTATATTGAATCTGGGGCTAACCTTTCGCAAGGAGCAGCTTTTGCTATTCAGC
>CALBMD010000403.1 GCA_937896265.1 uncultured Pseudomonadota bacterium | reverse complement strand
CCAAATTATCTTCGCGAACCGACACTGATCTTAACAAGCTTATTGTGATTGGTGCCTCCACAGGAGGGATAGAAGCCATTAAGAAAATTATCTGTCAGTTGCCTTCGACAATCCCACCCATTCTTATTGTGCAACATATTCCACCTGATTTTTCCTTGGCTTTTGCCAACAACCTAAACAGTCTTTGCCCTTTTTTAGTAAAAGAAGCCGAAGACGGTGATGAGATACTAGCCGGAAAGGTTCTCATAGCCCCTGGCAATAAGCAGATGAAAATTCATTGCTCTGTCGATGGAAAAATATCAGTTCGTATTACAAACGATGCCCCCATGAATAGGCATAGACCTTCAGTCGACTATCTATTTAATTCTGTGGCAGAACAGCTAGGACCTTTGGCTGTCGGCGTTATCTTAACTGGTATGGGCAGAGATGGTGCTGCTGGTCTTTTGCATTTGAAAGAAACAGGTGCCACCACTCTTGCACAAGACGAAGAGTCTTGCGCCGTATTTGGTATGCCCAAAGCGGCTTTTGAACTCGGGGCTGTTGTAAAAGTAGTGAACTTAGACCAAATGGCTCAGGCTATTTTAGAAGCAGTATCTAAACCAGTTAATAACCTCTCAAAAAGAAGGTAATCTTTTCGCTAAAAGCAAGTATCTTCGACATGCCAAAAAAATCCCGATTTAGGCAACGAAGACTGTAGAATATCAAAAAGTAATCCGGCAAAATACTTAAATAAACATTGAAGTTGGAGCCAGCATGATATTGCATTCATTACTAGCATCATTCATTTTATTTTCTTGTCTGCCAGTGTTAGCAAAAACCGTGCGTTATGACCTGAAAATAACCCAGCAATCAATCAACATAAGCGGCAAGAAGACTGTTGATTTTGCCTTGCAAGTTAACGGAAAAATTCCAGCACCAACCCTGGAATTTACCGAGGGTGATGATGCTGAAATTACGGTGACAAACAATATAGCAACTGGCGAAGAGACATCCATTCATTGGCATGGAATCTTATTGCCTCCGGAAGAAGATGGAGTTTCTTATGTCAATACCCCACCGATTTTAAAAGACCAATCGCGAGTCTTTAAATTTAAAATTCGTCAACATGGGACTTATTGGTACCATTCTCACACTTCTGTTCAGGAACAAAAGGGAGTCTATGGTGCATTTATCATTCATCCCAAAGAAAAGAAAATTCAGTACGATAAAGATGTCGTAGTAATCTTAAGCGACTGGTCGGATGAAAATGCCGACCAAATTCTCAAAAATCTTCGTAAGGACGGAGATTATTATTTATATAAAAAAAACTCAATCCGTTCATACTGGGATGCTTTCAAACAAGGTGGCTTGAGTAGCCATCTAAGCAATGAATGGACGCGGATGGGGGGTATGGATCTTTCCGATGTTGGCTACGATGCCTTTTTAATAAATGGTAAGAAAGATTCTCAACTTATTACAGCACATCCAGGAGAGCGTATTCGCTTAAGAATCATCAATTCTGCAGCATCAAGCTACTTCTATGTAGCGCTTGGTCAGTCGGCAATGAAAGTAATATCTGCAGATGGAATCGACATAGATCCTCTCATGGCTAAAGAAATTTTAGTCGCAATGGCTGAGACATATGATGTTCTTTTTACAGTTCTGGAGCACAAAAATTATGAACTAAGAGCAACTTCACAAGATGTCACCGGTTATGCTTCAGCATGGATTGGCATGGGAGATAAGATTTTTTCCCCCAATAAAGTTCCAATAAATCTTTACATGCCAATGAGCGCTGTTCATGGAGCAGGTCATGCTAATCATCAAATGCCAACAACAAATTCTAGTGAAAAGAAAGACGACAGCAATCATAACCACCACATGCCTATGAATCACAAAGAACATGGGCAAGTGGCGGCAGAGAATGAGATAGCTGCTAATTCAGCGGTGGATTTACTGACAGTAGATTTTTTAAAAGCGCAAACCAAAACAGCATTCTCTAAAAACAAAACCATCAAGGAATTTAAGTTAGTTCTTGGCGGCGATATGGAGCGCTATGTTTGGTATATAAATGGCAAAGCAATTCATGAAGATAGAAATATAGTAGTGCGAGAAGGTGAGGTTATAAGATTTATTTTTGAAAATGAAACGATGATGCACCACCCGATGCACCTACATGGGCATTTTTTTAGAGTTGTTAATGCCAATGGCGAGTTCTCACCTTTAAAACACACTGTTGATGTATCGCCACATGGATCAAGAACAATTGAGCTATTAGCTGATGAGCCTGGCGAATGGATGCTTCATTGCCATAATCTATATCATATGAAAACAGGCATGGCTCGTGTCGTAAAATATTTCTCGTTCACTCCAAAGCCAGAAATAGCCCATATTCAACATAAAGATCATCACCTTCATGATCATTTCTTCTTTGATGGAAAAATTGGGCTTGCCACAAACGAAGCCTTAGTGGACCTCAGACTATCAAAAACCTGGGATGTATTTGAAGCAAGCATCAAAACAAATAAATATGACAATGCGGAGCACATTGAAGGGGACATTCTCTATAGAAGATGGCTTTCAACTTTTTTCAATCTTGCTATCGGGGGATATTATTTAGCTTCCTATGCTAAAGACAAGACACGAGGTGTTATTGGATTTAGTTATACCCTGCCTGTGCTCATAGAATTGAGCGTGTTTGTTGACCATAAAGGAAAACTTCGGTTAGATTTAGCAAAGAAGTTTCAATGGACAAGATATTTATTTACTGAGGCTGAGTTTACTCTGGCGCAGGGGAGATCAACTACGATCGCTTCCGAAGAAGAGAGGATACAATCAGAATTTCGAGCGTCGATCATGTATTCTCGCAGCTGGAAATGGGCAGCAGGAATCTTATTTTCTGATGAAAATCCAGGCTTAGGTATGCAGTATCGTTTTTAGCAGATCTCTTTTATTACTTAAAAATAATAGCATACGCTACGCGCTAGAAGTATACCCGCAACTGTGGCAATGGCACCAAGAAGTGGGCTTAAAATGAAGTATAATCCTGCCGTTGCAAAATGCGCATCTTCTATTAAACGAACCCCATCAAGGCAATAAGCAGAAAATGTGGTATAGCCACCTAGAAACCCAACTATTATGCCAACTCTTAGATTTGAAGAAATTAAGGCTCTTTCAACACCAAAAACATAAATAGCGCCGATCAAAAACGCTCCCGATATATTGATAAGAAAGGTCCCATAAGGAAATGAAGATGGGAGCAATTTTGCCACATAGATTCCTCCATAGTAACGAGCCAACACTCCAAGGACGCCAAAAATAACAATATAAGCCAATCTCATATTCTCTCCTCAATTTGTGGCGAGTTTACGTTGTCAGATCATCCGCCAACAAGACACTGATAATGCAAACACTTTAAAATCCCTTTTAGAAGGCATCTTTTTATTATAATAGGTAGCCTAGCAATTGAATATTCATTTGAAAAAAAATTTTAATGCCGTTATTATGCTAAGTTTCACTTAGGTTTGAGATTCAATGTTTAAAATACTTTTGCAAATTCAAATAATTATTAGCCTTATTTCTTCCAACTTTGCTATGGCAGCGGCAGATCCTCATTCCATTTTAGAACAAACATTCGCCTTTATCGCTTCAAAAAATCCTAGAGAGTTCAAGGAAAGCCAATCTAAGCAATTATTATTAGAACGATACGATTTTTTGATAAAAAAGGAGAGCGGTTATAGCTTGGATTTAGTAATAAGCTCCCTCGCTGATGTGATTGGGAATTTGCAGAGGGTTGATGCCGATGCACCAAAAATGAAAGAGAGCCGCCAATTATTAAAAGCTATGTACGGTAGCCAGAAGGTTTTTAATTTTCAACGCGACAAAGTAATTCATGTAATTAGCGAGCTTATCAAAGCGGATAAGCAAAACCCAAAAGAGAACTTCTACTCGCAAATTCTGCATTTCATATACTTATGTCGTTATTTTGTTGCTTGTTGCCAATTAGAAGTAAATTTAGGTTATTACTCTAGATTCATGGCTTGTTTATTAGGGGTTGACTATTCGTCAGCAAAGCCTTTTGGCAACCCAAATGCCTTAATGAATCCCGATACAACTAAGCCATTAAGAGTAGTCAAACTTTTTACTGAAATAAATTTTAGTAGCATTAGATTTCAAGACAACAAAAACGCCTTCACTAAATTTTTTTCTGAATCAACTGCACCCACAGGATTTTTAAATCTTAGCTCGAATCTACCAGAAGGGTTTGTAAAACTTAGGGAAGAGCAGTTTGGAGATGTAAAAGAGCTGCAAGTATCTAGCTCAAATCCGAATATATCTGAGCTGTCTAAGCTGCCTCCCTACAACAACAAAGACCACTACTACCCTTTGGGTACACCCAAAGAGATTCTTGCGCATGAAATTGATGAACGAAAGATGACTGCGATATGGCCTATTTACAACTATGGCTTTATAGGCATTCAACTAGTGCCTATGAACCCCTCTGGTTTTATGGTTTTCCACGCGGCTGTTGATGATATTTTGTTTTTGATAAAGCAGGCGACAAGAGTCTACTCAGAGTTACGCGCAAACCAATCTTTGGAAGAAAAGATAAATATAATTGCAAAAATAGCGTGGATGCAAGAGCACGGAGTTCAAATAGAACGTGGTGGCGGAGCAGTAGGTGAAATTTTAGCTGATTCTCTATTGCTAAGCATGGAAACGGGTCATCGGTTAAAGCGCACAGTCGATCTTTGGCTGGAAAGCATACTGAACAACCAAAAAGATTTTTCCACATTGTTTAAATCCAAGTATACAACCCACGCTTCGCAGGATTAAATTCCTGTTTTTACAAAATAAAGCAATCTTCATACCCATAGCCACCTAAATATCAATGCAACACCTCGAGAAAGCAAAGATCCTAGATCATTCAGCGCTTGGTTTCGCTTCCTCTGTCTTCGCGAAGGTACCACAATTGAAGCGCGAGATTTGGTACAATCCAAATTAAAAGAAATCGGCTACAAAATACTTATCACAGATGGGTATGCAATTTAACGTAGAAGTATTTCGCAAACCTGAGCAGTATTCTAAATCCTTAGATTGTGACCCATTACAGAATTGACTCAGAAGCGTGAAAGTGTAAAATTTGATATTTTGTGTGGATGATACCATGGTATTTACACTTTAGTAAAAATAGGTGGGATATGATCGCAGAAGAATTAAGCTACCGAAAAGCTACAATAAATGATCTGCCTAGAATTATCGATCTATTATCTCAAGACAGACTTGGAGCAGGGCGTGAAAATCCCAATGATTTTGAGTCATATCGACAGATATTCAAGGAGATTGGTAGCAATCCAAATCATTTTTTGATGGTAGTCGAAATCAAAGATTTTATAGTGGCAACTTGCCATCTCACTATCCTTCCCTATTTGTCCCACTGTGGGGCAAGGCGGCTGCAAATCGAATCGTTGCATGTTAGTGAACAAATCCGCAGCCAAGGGGTTGGTAAGTGGGTCTTGGATCAAGCGATACACTGGGGCAAACAATATGGTGCCAAGAAAGTTCAGCTCACAACTAATAGGACTAGATTAGATTCGCACCGCTTTTATGAACGATTTGGCTTTACCCCTTCCCACTTTGGGATGAAATTATCTATTGATGATAAATTATGACAAACTACCTAACTTTTTACTTACGACATATCTAGGGATTGATTTATAACTTTCTCAATAGACTCCGATGGTATTTCTTTGTGTTAGCGAGCACCAGCCATCATTTGAAAGGTGGTTTGATACACTTGCAATCAAGTTTTCGGTTCTATTTAGAAAATTCATAGTCGTTCAATACGAAGCAACCGACTTTTACTGCAGGATCCTTGAATTTGCCGTTGTGTTTCCACCCTTCTTCTGTCTATATCCCATCATTCTTCTCATATCTGCGTGGACCGCAATTTTTCCATATATGAACCTATACGCTACTTCTGGCGCTCATACTCCCATATTTTAAGAGAAATATCATCAAGGTTTTGCCGAAACAAGACTATGATTATATGGACTATTTAGCCTGTCTTCACAAGAGTTTAGATGTTTGATTTTGATTTCGATAGGGTATTTTATACGGTAAACTGGAGGAACTGCGTGACAGATACTCACGCTATTCTAACAGCAAGGAATATTCGTGCTCGACAAACCAAATATCCAAGATGCAGCAGTTATCGACTGCTTGCATAAAAATTTTGCTATAACAATCCAGCATATTACATTTTTGCCCTTGGGGGCAGATCACAATACAGCGGTGTACCGCGCAGAAGCCGAGAATGGTGCAGCGTACTTTGTAAAGATGCGGCTGGAAAATTTTCACGAGATGTCGCTGCTCATACCCAAGCTTCTATGCAACCAAGGCGTCCCGCATATCGTCACCCCCTTAACAACCCGCGATGGGCAAGTATGGGCACACATAAACGGATTCCACCTAAGCGTTTACCCCTTTATCGCTGGCCAGGATGGGCACGACGCGGGTCTGAGTGATGCGCAGTGGATCGAATTCGGGCAGATGCTTAAATGCATTCATATGGCTGTCTTGGCGCCCAAGATTGCAGAGAGAATTCCTAAAGAAAGCTTTTCGAGACAGTGGCGAAAGCAGGTGAGACAGTTCCAGCAACAGATCGCTGAAACAACATTTGATGATCCGGTTTCAGCGGCGCTAGCGGATCTGCTCAAGCGTCAGCGCCCAATTGTGGATACTCTTGTCCGGCGCGCGGAACGTTTAGGTGCAGCGCTGCAAACTAACCTGCCGCCTTTTGTCCTCTGTCATGGCGATATCCATGCCTGGAATATGCTGATCCAGCCTGACGGTATATTCTACGTGGTTGATTGGGATACAATCATTTTAGCGCCCAAAGAACGAGACCTGATGTTTATAGCCAGTGGGTTGTTTGGTAAAGCGCGCATACCTGAACAGGAAGAGACGCTATTTTATCAGGGCTACGGCGATCAAAGGCAGGCTGATCCAATTGGACTGGCCTACTATCGCTATGAACGGATTGTGCGAGACATCGCTGAATACTGCGAAGAAATCTTCCTGACCGAACCCGGAGGCGAAAACCGCATGCAAAGCTTGCGGCAGCTTGCCTTGCAGTTTGAACCCGGTCAGGTGGTTGAGATAGCCTTGCGGTCAGAGCAATTTTTACCACCGGAATTACGCTCATTGTAAAGCAGTTGGAGGCTATAGAACTTATGTCTATTTATAAAATATTATTGCTATCGAATATAGTGCTCTACCCTTACCTCGTACAAGCATACCACCTCTTTCATTATGACTTCCCGACTCTCAACTCTTCCATTGGAACTCATGAGCTAAATCTTATTGATACATCCCGAAAAGATCTTCACGATGAAAATTTGGCAAGAGAACTGCCGATCTGTATTTGGTATCCCGCTATTGATAGCAGGGAAACACAGTTTGCCCAGTGGGGCTATACAAAACGTGATCTGATCTTTGAGCAAGCGTCAAATGGCGCACCAAGATTCATTGCTGAAATGGTATACCAAGAACAGGTGCGATCAAAGGCTAATCTTGCAGCTCGGACTGGATCATACCCTGTTGTTTTCCTCTTTCACGGCCTTGGCGGTGGTCCAATTGAGGAGCATACGGATCTTGCAGAAACGTTAACAAGCTTAGGTTTTATCGTTGTCGGAATAGACTTTCCTTTTGGCGCAGCAATCTCAAAAATCTCACAAACATCAAAACCTATTGCGCCTAGTAAAAAGTTGACAGAAATTTTGTCACGTTACCCTGCTTCTAAGCCTGAACTCATCACTTACCGCAAAGAAGAGCATAATCTTTGGGTGAAAGATGTTGCGTTTGCATTGAAAGAACTTAAAGCACGCAAAGAATTATCTTTATCAGCTGCTAATTGGTCCAAAGTACACATGATTGGCCATTCCCATGGTGGCATGGTCGCACTGCAAGGTTGTCTTAATGAGCCATCTTGTCAATCGTCAGTCAATATGGATGGATGGACTTATGAACTTGAATTTCCATTTGATCTAAAACGGCACTTAGTAATGTACACCTTTCGAGTGGCGATTATTTTCGCGAATTCTGTAAGGATCGCATTAACTGTATTTTTCGGGAAATTACAGAGTGCGATATTGGTCATAACGGATTTTCGGACAACGCATACATAAAATGGCCTTTTACTAGATATACTAACAATCAATGCGGATCGAGATCGGTAGAGGTAAAGAGACTTATCAACAATGAGATTGGCGAGTTTCTGAAGCAGAAATAGTGTGGTATCAACTCTGGAACAGTTTGTATGATCAAAATTGACCTTCTAAAAAATCACCCGCACGCCATACCAGCGCTTGCAACTATTTGGCATGAAGTTCTTGGAAAAATTTGGATGCCAGAGCTTAGCATTGAAGAAATTGAATCTTTGTCCTATGAAGAGCTGAACCAAGATATGCCACTGACCTACGTTGCCTTATACGGCGAAATTCCTGTGGAGATCGGAAGAGCGTCGTGTAGGGAAAGAGTGTCTTCGCCTGTGTAGATCT
>CALBMD010000402.1 GCA_937896265.1 uncultured Pseudomonadota bacterium | reverse complement strand
TTGTTGAGCTTAATTCAATCAATATCTTGCCAGTTGTTTTAGCTGGAAGCGAAAAGCCTAAGAGCTATGTCCCTTCTCATGCTCAAGCAAAAGAGTATCAAAATCAATATCATGAATCAGATCAAATACCTGAAAAGCCTTTACAAAATCCAGAGAGTTTGCCAGAAAATCAAGAATTAAAACCTTCTAATACTACTACACAAGGAATAAATCAAAGCGCGGTAGAAGAAGATTTTATGAAAAAAATGGCCTATGTTGCAAGCCTTCCTAGGCTCAGCTTATTGATGGTTGGTAAAGATGATGGCATTGATCCTCCGGCGTCTGCAGATCCAGATATTTTAAACAAAGAGATTAAAGAAGAGAAAGAAGCTATTCAGCAAGATGAAGTTACTCCGATTGTAAAAGAACAAAAGCCCCCTGAAGTAGGAAAAGAAACAAAAAGTGACTTCAAAGTTTTAAATATAGAATTCAAGGATGCCAAGCTAAAAGATGTTATCGCTGCTTTAGCAAAAGAGAATGGTTCTAATTTTATTGTGGGAAATGGTATTGGCGATAACCCTGTTACCTTGAAATTAAGAAATGTGCCGTGGGATCAAGCTTTACAAGCAGTTCTAGAGACCAATGCGCTTGGCCTGACTAAACTTGATGGTAACGTAATTCGAGTTGACAGTCTTGTTAAGTTAAACGAAGAAAAGTTAAAACTTCGAGAAGTTCAAAAAAATAGTGCCATGTTAATTCCAACCAAGATATTGGTTATGCGCCTGTCTTATTCTCAAGCGGTAGAAATGGCTAAAACGGTGGCAGACTTCTTGGCTTCAGCACAAGAAGACAAACGTGTAAGAGTGCAAGCAGACGCGCGAACAAATACTTTAGTGGTCGAAGCAATTCCAGATGATCTTGAGAAAGTTAAAGCTTTAGTTGAGAGGATCGATCTACAAACACCGCAAGTTAAAATTGCCACTAGGGTTGTTGAGGTTTTGGATGATAACTCGAATACCTTTGGCATTAATTGGAGCACTCCCTTAAGAAGTGATCAGGGAGCTGGTATAAATATGGGTAACCTCGTCTTCCCAAATAGTGTTGTTTCAGCTTTTGCTGTAGATACCGGCGTAGACCCAAACGCCTTGTCTAAAGCAGGAACTGTTGGTATCCACATTGGCAGCATCAATAACACTATTGAGCTTGATTTACGACTTCGCATGTCTGAAACTCAGAACTTGACGAGAAGTTTACAGAATAACAATATTATAGTTTTAGATAATCAAAAGGCTATCTTAGAATCGGGACGCGAAGATTTTTTTCCACTTGCTAGATCAGATGGGAAAGGTGGGCAGCTCTCAGAGTTGAGTAAAGTAGAGTATGTTCTTCGTCTTGAGGTGACACCACATATCACTTCTGATGGTTCGGTACAGATGGATATTAAAGTTGAGAATGCTT
>CALBMD010000401.1 GCA_937896265.1 uncultured Pseudomonadota bacterium | reverse complement strand
ATTCGATTGTTAGTTTTGCAGTGATATTTCGCAAACCTATGAAGAACATAGTGCGCATACGATCGTTGTCAAGGTCTAGTCAAAAAATTTTGTAAAAAAATCGGGTTAGGCTTGGTGCTGTTGGGCTAAATTAAAATGATATTAAGGCGTTATCAACAAAAGGATAGTCTAGCTTGTTTTTGTAGGTCGGTGTGCGAAAGTAGCGAGATATTTCGCTTAAGAAAAAGTTTCTTGCTCTGATTGCTGTAGTATCTAGTGTTAAATCGATCGAAAGCCCTTTTTGATTGTGAGATCTTGGCTTGAAAACAAGGTTTAAAGTAAGATCAGCATCACTTGTGCTATGAAGTAAAACAAGATCTTCGACTTCAAGCCATTTCATCGAAATGCTGCGCAAGCGGGTTGATAGGGCAATACCTTCGCTAGTGAGAACTATTTCTCGCAAGCCAGTTAGATAAGTATATATGATCAAAAGCCACGGCATGGCTACTAATACAGCAAAGCAGCTGATGGAAATAGTTGGGTTTGCAAGGAAATTGTAGCTTCGTACTAAGCTTGGTAGGATGAGAAAAAGGATGCAGCCAAAAAGCCCCATAAATGAAGCTGTGATGAGCGCGCGTGGGTGACTGACAAAGCGCCGCCCCCCATCAGCTAGTAGATCGGTGAAGTAAAAGGACTCTCGCTCATCAAAATAACGTCTTTGAAAATGTGTGATAGCTTCTTCGTCTTCAGGGTCTATATCAATGATTTTTTCCCAAAGACGAGCTTCCTCTGTAAAGCGTCCTTGGTGAGCCAGTAACAAGCATTTGAGTTTTAATGCTTCAACATTCTTGGGCCCCATTTCAAGGAGTTTATCAAGGGCTTCATGAGCCTTGTTGAAGTTGCCAGTATCAATAATATGGGTAATTTCTGGAACGTGCTGCATAAGAAGCTTGTCGGCGGATTTGATAGGGAAATGAAAGGGTTTTCTGATATTTTTAGTTGCAGATAGAGCTAAGAGGTTAAATTTCCAAAAGAATCATTTTAAGTTTGAGAATACTTAGCAGCTAGTTTGACGTAGCGTTCTGCAGAAAGGCTTAAAAAATCGATCTCTCCACGGGTTAGCTTACGTTTTACTGTCGCAGGGTTGCCTAAGATTAAGCTCTCTTCAGGATATTCCCTTCCAGGAGGAACTAAGGAACCAGCGGCAACCATAGATTTGCAACCAATGACACACCCATCTAGAAGAGTTGCGCCCATCCCTATAAGGCACAGATCAGAGATAATACAGGCATGGAGCGTAGCAGAGTGACCAACAGTAACTTGATTGCCAATAATAGTAGGGTACTTATCAGTGGTGACATGAATGATAGAATTATCTTGAATATTAGTATCTTCGCCAATTCGAATATAGTGAACGTCAGCTCGAATGACTGAGTTAAACCAAATGTTAGCTCTATCGCCTAAAACTAAATCTCCTATTAACCTTACCCCAGCAGCAATAAAAACGTCTTTCCCCAAAATTGGGGTCTTTCCTTCATAAGCCAGGATAGTGTAATCTTGACTGGACATTTTATCAGGTACCTCTTAATGCAAAAGATTTCTTTGAGTCCAGCGATGCCTTTGTCAGAGCTGAATCTGCCTTTCTTGGAACTAGTCCTTGAGGAGATGTTTTTTTTGACGCCGAGGCTTTTTCGTCCACAAACTCAAAATATTCCTCAAACTATAGCTGAGCTTTGTGAGCTAAGTCAGCTAAATTATGATGAAGTTTGCCGTTCGCTGCGCGAGATTATGCGGCAAAGTGAGGCGATTGTTATTTATCCGGAAGATTTACCAAAGTTAGCTTCTTATTGGATCATTGATATTCGTTCGCCAAGCAAGCGCCTTAAAGACCCATCTAGAGCAATCTGTCCATGGGAGGTTGTTTTTCATGAATGGTTGGCTCACTATAAGAATACAGAACTAACTCGTCCATTAGTAGTGGTGAGCGAAACCAGCGAAAGGGCTTATAGCGCTGCAATGGCTTTACGCCAGGAAGGGTATGCGGCGGCCTGTTTTTTAAGCGGTGACCTTACCGCCGACTCGCTCGATGATCTTAGTTAGTTTACCCATCATCTCTGCTTTGAAGACCTTATGAGAGAGGGCAATTTTTTCTTGGCTTAACGTCCAGTTAGAACCTGGATTGTCGCGCTTAATGCTGAATTCAAGTTGAGATGTGCCCATTTTCTTAATTACGACATTGAGTTTGTCGCCGCTAAGAGAAAAGTCTAGCATTTCGCCGAGCTTACGGCCACCTAGCTCTGATCTTATCTTTTCTACGATATCTTCAGGTTTACCTTCTTTAAAGAATATTTTCATTTTCCATCCTCAAGCAAAAAAAACAGACTGGTATTCATTATGGGCCTGGCTTTACGATAGACTAATAGTAGGATAGGGTCTAGCTTGGATTCAAAAGATATCTTGCTTTATGACATTTCCAGGGCAGTCGATGCCGTCCCACTGCTAATTGAGTAAGACCTCCTGCAGCTCCATTTTTACCGCTTCTTCCCGGAATTCTTTGGTAAATGGCAGACGATTCAAGCTTTGGCTAAATCTTTTTAGCCGTCTTAAAATTTTAGAGGTTTAGCTGGATGGCGTCACAGGGCTACCGCATCTAAATTGCCTTAACGACGAGAAAACAACGCCAGATCTGGAAAAACCACGCGATTGGTTTCCAAAAAAAGCCTTCTTGAGAGCTGTGCAGTTTTCTCCCAACCCTCGTCCTTGCTGTTGCTAGAATTTAGATGCGGTAACCTGAATGGTGCTTCGCTGAGAGCGAAGGCTCTCAGCGAAGCAGGTATGATTTAGCTATTTGAGCATCTCGGATAATCTGTCCAAGCCATTAGCTCGTTCAAGAAACATGTCTTTCGAAACGCTTGATGGTCTTGTTTGCTGGCTACCTTTGTTGAAGAAGGTGTTCACACCAAAACGGAGCTTGTTGCTACTATCGATATTGTAGACGTCATAGATGGTATCGTGATCTCCAATAAACCAGTCTGAACAACCTTTCTCTGTGATGTCTTGCGCTTTGTCAGTTTTCCAGTCTGTTACAGAGCACACATGCAGACGATTTAACCAATCTTTTAGAGATGATGATTTAGGTATAACCTCTTGAATGCTCACTTGCATATCGAGATCTCTGACCTCATCTTCACCACTCTTGCCATGGAACTTATCGACTTTACCTTGATAGCGGTAGGTAAAGGATAGGTCGTTTTCTTGGCAATCACTTTTTGCGTAAAAGTATTCCATAACCACTACTTTGCCGCTAGGAACAAACATCGCCTCTTTGCGATGGCTACCTAGGCCAGCTAGATCTGTTTTTAAGCAGTTAGACACCCATCCACCGCTTAGTCTGTAGTCAAAATCTTTGATATTCTCAGCCGCTTCCGTGACTTTTAATTTTACATCTTTCTTTTTGTGCGATTTTTTTCCGCCACCACAGTTGAGTAATACTGGAACCAATAAAAATAACCATTTTGCTTTTAACATAAAAAAATCTCCTTTTTGTAAACTACGACCATTCTTCTAAAAATTTGTTTACCTTTTCTCTCGCTTCCTCTTGGCTGTATGCAAATTTTTCTTGCAGTTTAGCTACAAGAATGTCTGCTTTCCCTCTCATTTTAGTGATCTCATCATCTGTTAAATCACCCCACTGTCTTTTAATTTCGCCTTTTAGCAAATTCCACTTACTTTCTAAAATCTGTGAATTCATGACCTCTACTCCAATCTCTAGATAAAATAGTTTCGATTAAAATTTATATGTAATGTTTAGCCCAACATCTGGGTGAATAATTGCAAAGTGGCCATTTTCAATTTCCATTTTTCCAGCCATAGGCATTTTAACTTGTTCACTTTCACCAGTGACTGTGCCATTTTTATAGCTAACTCCAGCTTCTATACCGACACCTAAGCCAGTGATTTTATCCGTATAGCCATAACCTAAAAGGCCTCTTAAGTTGGCGTAGCGGACTTCCGTATCCTTAGATTTTAAGGTCACGCCCGTGAGATCTGTTTTTAGATATGGAGCAGCATAGAAAGGTGTTAGCTCTTTTGTAACCACAGCACCAATCTCTGAACCGCTCAAATCTTGAGAGCCATATGCCACCTGACTAAGACCCGCTTTGAGACCAACATAAACCGGGCCAAAATTTTCGATCGGGCTAATTTTTCTTGATAAAGTAAATGACATTGTGCCTAGAAATGGTGAAAGCGGACTAAATTCGAATCGGTTTAGAGACTCGGTGGTTATTGGAGTTGCTGTTTTAGATACAGCAACTTTCACTGCACTGTCTGCCAAAGCAATCGACATAGTTGAGCCTAGAGCAAGCGCTACAGATATAGCTTTTTTACTTATTTTCATAACATTCTCCTTCTGAAAAATTAAATGCTCAAAGCGTCTATGTTTTTGTTTGTACTCAATCAGGGTGATGTTCGATATTTGAAAAAACCAAGGCTACACCTTGCAAGCGCTTTTTTCTCAAATGCTTAATCAAAAAAAGAAGGGGAACTGGCTGGATTAAAAAGAATAAATTTATAAAATAAAAGGTTGTATAATTATCATTTATGAATTAGATATCGCTCCAAAACCCTCAAGATAAGAATAAATATGAAGATTAATCTCAATCACCTATATCAGTTTTATATTACAGCAAAAGAAGGGTCTATTAAGAAGGCTTCGAAGTTTTTGCACGTCACCGAACCAACCATCAGCAAGCAAATAAAAGATCTTGAAGAGTTTCTTGAAGTTTATTTATTCAAGCGAATTAATAATCACTTAGAACTCACATCTATGGGCACAGATCTCCTCCAAAAAGCGGATGATGTTTTTCAACGTGTCCGTGATATGGAGTTTCTGCTTGGTCAAAAAGTTCCAGGCATCGTGAATCATTTGAAGGTCGGCGGATCGCCGTTAATCTATCCTTATCTTGCAAGAATTCTAGACGTAAACTTAACCGACGCAAGAATTTCAAATATGTCTTTTCGCTGTGCAAGAGTGGCTTATCTTGAAGAAAAACTACAGCAAAACAAAGTCGATGTTGTTGCTAGCGATTCGCCACTATCTTTTGATGAATATTTTTGTAGAAAGATCTTTGATAGTGAACTTATCGTTGTTGGTGGACCAGCCTATAAAGCCTTAGTAGGCGAGTTTCCTCAGTCTATGGCTGGAGTACCTTTTGTTGGTTTAAGTAGACGCTATAAAACTCAAGAAGATATCGATCATCTTATAAATGATATTTGGAATATTCAATTAGATGTGCCAGTACGGGTAGATAGTTTTGAAATTGGAATCGAAATGGTCATGTCAGGTACGGGTTTGATG